>CAXEVD010000124.1:0-5485 GCA_963999395.1 uncultured Halieaceae bacterium | reverse complement strand
AGGTAATGCTACTTCTGGTAACTATATCGCCTTCGGGGACTATGCACTTCAATCGCAGCAAAACAACGACATCACCTCTCGCCAAATCGAGTCAGCTCGTCAGGCGATGACTCACTACATCAAGCGTGGTGGTAAAATCTGGATTCGTATTTTCCCGGACAAGCCGATTACCGGTAAGCCGCTGGAAGTTCGTCAGGGAAAAGGTAAGGGCAACGTTGAGTATTGGGTGGCGCAGATCCAGCCGGGTCGAGTGCTGTATGAGGTCGAGGGAGTATCAGAGCAGTTGGCGCGCGAGGCTTTCGATCTTGCTGCGGCCAAGCTACCGGTACAGACCACGTTTGTGAAGCGGTCGGTGATGTGATGGAAGCCAATGAACTTCGGGACAAGTCGGTCGACGAGCTGAACCAGCAGCTGCTGTCTCTGCGTGAGGAGCAGTTCAAGTTGCGTATGGCCAAGGCAACGGGTCAGTTGGGTCAGAGTCATCTGCTGAAGCAGACCAAGCGAGACATTGCGCGGGTGAAGACCGTGCTGCAACAGAAGGCGGAACAGTAATGGCATCCACAGAGACGCGCACGCGAACCCTTCAGGGCCGCGTAGTCAGTGACAAGATGGACAAGACCATCACTGTCAAAATCGAGCGCCGGGTGAAGCACCCTGTGTATGGGAAGTACATCACCCGCTCTTCCAAGGTGCATGCGCACGACGAAGAAAACAAAGCGGGAATGGGTGACACCGTGCTGGTAGCAGAGTCGCGCCCGATGTCCAAGAGCAAGAGCTGGACCTTGGTTGAGGTTGTGGAGACCGCGACTCAGATTTGAGGCGCCGTCAGTTTGAGCGAGCGGCACGAATGCCGTTGGTGGAGTAGAGAAAGATGATTCAGACGCAGTCGTATCTGGAAGTAGCCGATAACAGCGGGGCACGTCGTGTGATGTGTATCAAAGTGCTGGGCGGCTCCAAGCGTCGTTATGCCCGTGTGGGTGATTTGATCAAGGTCACCGTGAAGGAAGCGATCCCACGGGGCAAGGTCAAGAAGGGTCAGGTGATCACGGCCGTTGTTGTGCGCACCAAGAAAGGCGTGCGTCGCCCGGATGGCTCATTGATCAAGTTCGACGAAAACGCAGCTGTGCTGCTAAACGCGCAGGACGCGCCGATTGGCACCCGTATTTTTGGGCCAGTCACTCGCGAGCTCCGCGGCGAGAAATTCATGAAAATCATTTCCCTTGCGCCGGAAGTGATCTGAGCAGGGACGGAGAGGCTTTAACCATGGCGAAGCTCAAACGTGATGACGAAGTGGTCGTGATCGCCGGAAAAGACAAGGGAAAGCGCGGCACCGTGCGTCGCGTCCTGGATAGTGACCGAGTCATTGTCAGCGGCGTAAACATGATGAAGAAGCACACCAAGCCGAACCCTCAGGCGGGCGTTACCGGCGGCATCGTCGAGCAGGAAGCACCGATTCAGGCTTCTAATTTGGCGGTTTACAACAGCAAATCCGGCAAGGGTGAGCGCGTTGGCTACCGCGTTGAGGATGGCAAAAAGGTCCGCGTATTCAAGCCCTCCGGCGATCTGGTTGACGCCTGATCAGCAGGGACGAGAAGAGGCAATTGAGAGATGACAGCGCTTAAAGAAAAGTATCGCAGCGAGATTGTTCCCCAGCTCCAGTCAGAGCTCGGGCTCAAAAACGTCATGGCGGTGCCGCGAATCAGCAAGATCACCCTCAACATGGGTGTGGGCGAAGCCGTGGGCGACAAGAAGGTGCTCGAGCACGCGGTCTCTGATATGGAGAAGATTGCCGGCCAAAAACCCGTCGTCACCAAGTCGCGCAAGTCGATTGCGGGTTTCAAAATCCGTGACGGCTGGCCGATTGGTTGCAAAGTTACACTGCGCGACGAGCGCATGTACGAATTCCTTGATCGTCTAATCAACATTGCCATTCCCCGAATCCGCGACTTCCGTGGCATGAGCCCCAAGCAGTTTGACGGGCGCGGCAATTTTGCAATGGGTGTCACCGAACAAATTATTTTCCCGGAAATTGACTACGACCAGATCGACAAGCTGCGCGGCATGGACATCGCCATTTCCACCACTGCAGCCAACGACGAGCAGGGTAGAGCCTTGCTGGCCGCATTCAATTTCCCTTTTAGAAGCTGAGGCATCAGAGATATGGCCAAAAAATCCATGATCGCCCGCGAGGCCAAGCGCGCCCGAACGGTAGCCAAGTTCGCTGCCAAGCGTGCCCAACTCAAGGAAGTGATTGCCAACGTCAACACAAGCGATGAAGAGCGTTGGGAAGCCCAGATTGCGCTGCAGAAATTGCCACGCAATGCGAGCCCGGTGCGCCAGCAGCGGCGGTGCCAGCTGACCGGTCGCCCTCACGGTGTCTACAGAAAATTTGGTTTGTGCCGCAACAAGCTGCGTGAAGCAGCCATGCGCGGCGATGTACCTGGTCTGGTTAAGTCCAGCTGGTAACGGAGAACGTTTGAATGAGCATGCAAGATCCGCTGAGCGATATGTTGACCCGTCTGCGCAATGCGCAAATGGCGGGCAAGCAGACCGTTAATATGCCGGGGTCCAAGCTGAAGGTTTCAGTGGCCAAGGTTCTCGAGCAGGAAGGCTACATCGCCGGTCATCGTTACGACGACAGCACCGGCAAGCCGCGGTTGCACATTGACCTGAAGTATTTCGAAGGCAAGCCGGTGATCGCTGAAATTGAGCGCATTAGTAAGCCGTCTTTACGCCGCTACTCCGGCAAAGACGATTTGCCGTCGGTGCGCGGTGGGCTGGGTGTCGCCATTGTGTCGACTTCCCGTGGGGTCATGACGGATCGGGCGGCGCGAGCTGCCGGTGTTGGGGGCGAAGTCCTCTGCACGGTCTTCTGATCAGAGAACTGGAGCGTTAGAGAAATGTCTCGTGTAGCAAATAGTCCGGTCGCCCTGCCCAAAGGGGTGGACATCAAAATCGAGGGACTGAACCTCTCGGTGAAGGGTGGCAAGGGCACGCTGGATCTGACCCTGACCGATGGTGTGGGCGTCAACGTGGATGAAGACGTGGCCACCATTACCTACGAGGGCGACAGCCATCGCGCGATGGCGGGTACGACCCGTTCGCTGCTGGCCAACATGGTCAAGGGTGTCTCTGAAGGTTGGGAGAAGAAGCTCGTGCTGAATGGAGTTGGTTACCGTGCGAAAGCCTCCGGCAAGACGGTCAACCTGACGATTGGCCTGTCGCACCAGGTGGATTACCAGCTGGCGGACGGCTTGTCAGCTGATACGCCCAGCCAGACAGAAATCGTGATCTCAGGGATCGACAAGCAGGCGGTTGGTCAGGCCGCGGCGGAAATTCGCAGCTTCCGACCCCCGGAGCCCTACAAAGGAAAAGGCATCCGTTACGCAGACGAGTACGTCCGGCGTAAGGAAGCCAAGAAAAAGTAATCGGATACGGCAATGAATACCAAGACACAAGCGCGTCAGCGCCGCGCCAAAAAATCCCGGGTGCACATGCGAACTGCGGGTTCCGTCAGGTTGTCAGTGCATCGCACGCCGCGGCACATCTACGCCCAGATTATTTCTGGCGACAGCAAGACCGTGTTGGCTCAGGCCTCGACATTGGACAAAGACCTGCGCTCTGGCGCCACGGGCAATGTTGCAGCGGCAGCGGCCGTGGGCAAGCTGGTCGCAGAGCGCGCGAAGGCTGCTGGCGTCACGTCAGTAGCATTTGACCGGTCAGGTTTCCGATATCACGGACGGGTGAAAGCACTTGCAGACGCTGCGCGTGAAGGCGGGTTGGAGTTTTAAATATGGCAATGAATGACAAAAAGCAGCAGGGCGATCAGCGCACTGAAGGTGATCTTCAGGAGAAGCTGGTTCAGGTGAACCGGGTCGCCAAGACTGTTAAGGGCGGCCGCATCATGAGCTTTACGGCGCTGACCGTGGTCGGTGACGGCAAAGGCCGCGTTGGCTATGGCCGGGGCAAAGCGCGCGAAGTGCCTGTTGCGATTCAGAAAGCTATGGAGTCAGCGCGCCGCAACATGGTGCAGGTGCAGTTGGTCAACGGCACCCTTCAGTACCCGATCAAGGCGGTTCACGGTGCTTCCAAGGTTTACATGCAGCCTGCTTCAGAGGGTACGGGTGTGATTGCCGGTGGTGCGATGCGCTCTGTGCTGGAACTTGCCGGCGTGCATAACGTATTGGCCAAGTGCTACGGCTCCACCAACCCTGTAAACGTCGTCCAGGCGACCTTTAAGGGACTCCGGGATATGAGCTCGCCTGAGGACGTCGCAGCGCGACGTGGCCTCAGCGTAGAAGAGATCCTCAGCTGAGTAGTGAGGAAAGACTGATGAGTAAAACAATGATCAAAGTCACGCAGGTGCGCAGCATCCATGGCCGTCTGAAAAAGCATCAGGCCTGTGTTGCGGGTTTGGGCTTGCGTCGTATTGGCCACACGGTCGAGGTGGAGGACACCCCGTCCGTGCGCGGCATGATTAATAAGGTGAACTACCTGGTCCGCGTCGAGGGCGAGAGCAATGTCTGACGAAATGCGTTTAAACAGCCTGAAGCCAGCTCCGGGCGCCAAGCGAGACGCCAAACGCGTGGGGCGCGGCATCGGTTCGGGCGTCGGCAAAACCGCGGGTCGTGGTCACAAGGGTTTGAAGTCACGATCCGGTGGCACCGTCAAAGCGGGTTTCGAGGGTGGTCAGATGCCACTTCAGAAGCGCCTGCCGAAGTACGGCTTCACCTCGCGCATTGGCCGCACGACTGCGGAGATCAGGCTGCACGAGTTGAACCGCGTTGAAGGTGATGTAGTGGATCTGGAGTCGCTGAAAGCGGCGGACCTCATCAAAGACGACGTGAAGCGCGTGCGCGTATTCCTCTCTGGCGAGATCGGCCGCGCGGTCAACGTCCGTGGTGTGACAGTCACCAAGGGCGCAAAAGCAGCTATCGAAGCCGCGGGCGGGAGCGTCGAGGCCTAATCGATGGCGAACGGGATGCCCTCCATGAATTCGGCCGGCATGGGTGAGCTGTTTGCTCGCTTGCGCTTCGTGCTGATTGCGCTGTTGATCTACCGTATCGGGACCCATATCCCGGTACCCGGTATCGATCCCGAGCAGCTGGCATCCCTGTTTGATCAGAATCAGGGCACCATTTTAGGCCTGGCAAACGTATTCTCGGGTGGCGCGCTGGAGCGTATGAGTATTCTGGCGCTGGGCATTCTGCCGTATATCTCGGCGTCCATCATTATGCAGCTGATGACCGCGGTGACGCCGCAGTTGGAGCAGCTGAAAAAAGAAGGCGAGGCGGGGCGCCGCAAGATCTCCCAGTGGACCCGATACCTCACCGTGGTCCTGGCGTTGGTTCAGGGTTCCGGCATGACCGTGGGTCTTGCCAATCAGGGCCTGACCTACGCGACTGGACTCAGCTTCTATGTGACTGCCGTGGCGTCGCTGGTGACGGGTGCGGTATTCATGATGTGGCTGGGGGAGCAGATTACC
>CAXEVD010000123.1:0-5568 GCA_963999395.1 uncultured Halieaceae bacterium | reverse complement strand
GGTGCTATTTCGTCGTGGTAACAGAGAGGGGCCCCGGTTTCCTCTCCACCATCAACTATCTGATTCCTGCGGTGGCCTTTGCAGCGGGCACGGTTTTTCTGGCCGAGCCCTGGGGTTGGGAACATCTCATCGCGTTGGGCATGATCTTGGTGGGCGTGGGCCTGATTCAGGTCAGGCAAGCGCGCTAGAATCTACAGCTCGAACCGCTTGCGAAGAAAGCGCGCGACGCCGTCTTCATCGTGGTGCCCAATAATCTCGTCTGCAGCGTTAAGGATGATCGGGTCGGCATTGGCCGGGGCGTAACACTCGCTGGCACATTCAAACATGCTCAGGTCATTATCGCCGTCGCCAAAGGCAATCACGTGATCAATCTCCAGTTCCTGTCGCAGATGGTTGATCCCGTTGCCTTTGCTACCGAGGCTGTGGTGAATGTCGATCCAGTGCAGAGCGGGTTCCTTGGTCACGTGCTCGCCCATTTCCCGCTCGTGAATCGCAATGCCTGAATAGGCGACAAGGTGAGGCTCATCGGCGATGTTTGCGCTGACTCTCTCAACTGCTTCCGCGCTACCCAGCGAGAAGACGTTAATAACGCTGATTTCGTCGGGCATCGCGGTCAGCGGCGCCAAGGGCAGCTCTCGTTCTGCCTCAAACAGGTCGGCCAGTTTATGTTCGCTCTGGCTTCTCAGTGGCCCGTGATACAGAGCATGGCGCTGCCCAGGCTGCAGCGAGAAGACAAAGGGTGTGAGCTCATTGAGCGTGAACGCAGCCAGCACATGCCATACCTCTTCACGGGTCAGCAGGTGATGATGGCTGTAGCGAGCCTCCTCCGGCGACCAGATGATCGCACCATTTTTGAGAATCAACGGCAGCGTGAAGTGATGGTCCTTGAGTGGCGCTGTGGCGGCCTGCAATGTCCGGCCCGTTGCGACGGTGTAGGGGATATTGCGGGCCCGCATTTTCGCGAGGGTCTCGGCCGTGTAGGTCGATATCTTGGAGCCCTTGTCCAGCAAGGTGCCATCGAGATCAAAGACCACCAGCGTCATGCGTTAGACCCCTGCCCGCGAGCATACCGTAGTGCCCACTGACCCGCCCTCAATGCTCGGTCAACACCAGATCGTCGGTGAGTGACTCACGGATGGCGGCGGGGACCTCATAGCGATCGATCGGATAGCTTGGGTGGTCAACGCCAGCGTACAAGATAGCGCCATCTTTCAGCGCATTGATTTGTTCTGGCGTCACCTCAAAGCGAAGAAAATGCACCGACGCGGTTTTGTCCGCAGTGGTGCGATCGATGTCCTCGTCGGCAATCGGCACGATGCGGTCGAGATCGCCAACCTGCAGCCAGACCTGATCTTCAATCCCAATCATCTCTCCGAGGCGAACGGCGCGCTGCGCAGGGTCAGGAATTTCGATCATGAAAGTCGCCTTCCAGTTGTGACCGTCCGGAATGAGCGGGTTGTAGGCGCTGAGTTCTTCTTGAATCCCTTCTGCCTCAAAGACCCGCTCAATGCGCAGCATCTCCTGAATCTGGTAGCGAATAGTGGTGGCATCTTCGAAGTAGAGCCGGGCGTGCTCGCCCAGCGCCAACTGCCGGTTTTTCTTGTGGGCCATGACCTCGGCCCGAAAGTCAGAGCGCTTGGCGGCGTATTCCTCAAGGCTCCAAAGGTCATCACGCGTTAACTGTGTCATGTTCAATCCCTCGAATGTGTGGTCAATCAATGTCTGTCAGTGTAGAGGATTACAGGCCATAGGCCTCGCGCAACAGCGTCATGGGGTGTTCCGCCTTGTCCACCTTGGCTGAGAGATGAGCGATATGCTCGCCCGCCATGGGACAGTCGCTGATGAACCGATCCGGCGCCTGCTCATCCACTTTGCGAACGGTGGGCCGCGCAATCTTCACCGATTTGTTACGGGTTTCTTTTTTGACCGCGTAGGTGCCGTCGTGACCCGAGCACCGCTCGTATGCGGTGACGTCACTTTCATTTACGAGATTGAGTACGTCCCGTGTTTTCAGGCCAATATTCTGCACTCGCTGGTGGCATGCCACCTGATACGCCACACTGCCCAGCGCTGTGGTGAATTCGGTTTTCAGGGCGTCGCCTTTGTGTCGCGCCCAGAGATACTCAAACGGGTCGTAGAACGCTTTTTGCACCTTGAGGACGTCCGGATCATCCGGGTACATCAGGGGCAGTTCCTGTTTGTACATCAGCACGCAGGAGGGAATCGGCGCCGTCAGGTCATAACCCTCATCAACCAGTTTGGCCAGCACCGGTATATTGGCCCGCTTGAGTGCATCCACGCTATCCAAATCCCCGAGCTCCAACTTTGGCATGCCGCAGCACTGCTCCTTGGGGACGATGTCGATGTGAATGCCGTTGTGCTGAAACACCTTCACGAAATCTTCACCCACCTCGGGGCTGTTGTAGTTGCCATAACAGGTCGCATAGAGCGCCACCTTGCCGGTGGTTTCGCCTATGGGTGTCGGGTCCTGAGGCTGGAGCAGCGGTTTGACTCGCTTGCGCATAGTCTTGCTATGCAGCTTGGGCAGCGGTGCCTCATGGTGAATATCCAGGCTGGCGGACAGTGCCTTTCTAAAGACGCCCGCATTGTTGAGCGCGTTCACGGTCACATCAATGAGCGGGATAGAGGTCGTCGACAGCAGCTTGTCTGTGCTCGTTAACGTCCGATCCCTCAGTGATGCCCCTTGGTTTTTGAATTTCTGTGCCTTGGCGCGAAGCATCAGGTGGGGAAAGTCGACGTTGAATTCGTGCGGCGGCACATAGGGGCACTTAGTGAGATAGCACAGATCGCAGAGGTAGCATTGCTCGGCGACCTTGTCGTAGTCGGCTTTGTCGACCCCGTCGACCTCCATCGTGTCTGACTCGTCGATCAAATCAAACAGGGTGGGGAAGGCGTCGCACAGGCTGACGCACCGGCGGCATCCGTGACAGACGTCAAAGACTCGCTCCAGTTCTTCGTTGAGCGAGCTCTTATCCCAGAAATCTTCACTCTGCCAATCCAGCGGATGCCGAGTGGGTGCGTCAATACTGCCTTCTCTCATGACCTGTTGTGCTCTTGGTTTCAGAAAAACTGATTTAACCCGTTACCGGTAAACGGCTTACCGGGCAGAATGAACGGTAGGAGGGCGTGAGCCGGAAAAAACAAGGGGAGCACAGTGCTCCCCTCATTGTGCTTAAGCGAGAGCCAGGATTAGCCGTCGAGGTTATCCAGCGCCTTCTGGAAGCGATTGGCGTGGCTGCGCTCGGCCTTGGCCAGCGTTTCGAACCAGTCTGCGATCTCGTCGAAGCCCTCGTCACGTGCGGTCTTAGCCATACCCGGGTACATGTCAGTGTACTCGTGAGTCTCACCGGCGATTGACGCCTCAAGATTCTTCTTGGTGTCGCCCATCGGTAGCCCGGTGGCGGGATCGCCGACTTCTTCGAGGTACTCAAGGTGACCATGCGCATGGCCCGTCTCGCCTTCAGCTGTTGAGCGGAAGACTGCGGCTACGTCGTTGTAACCCTCGACGTCCGCCTTTGACGCGAAGTAGAGATAACGTCGGTTTGCCTGTGATTCACCCGCGAAAGCGTCTTTGAGATTTTGCTCTGTGGCACTGCCTTTCAGTTCCATGACTTACTCCTTGTGTGTTGCGTTTCAAATGACAGAGGCAGCGCGAACAGCGACTGCCATCGGTTGGTGACTAATATACCGAGGTTGCCCATTTTTGGCTTACTGGAAATATAAAAAAAATCGATCGGAAAAACCGATTATTATCTGAGCCGCCGTGGGGAGGCGATGCCGGCGGGTTGCCGGTCGCTTCTTCCCACATCTTTAACCCGGCTTGGGGGTCAATATGGCCCACAGAGTCGGTCTGTAAGGAGAGTGATGGTGCGCCAGCCGACGCTGAAACAGCTTCGCTACCTCTGTGCGGTCGCGGAGCATCAGCACTTTGGACACGCAGCCGCTGCCTGTCATGTCAGTCAGAGCACGCTCAGTGCTGGCGTGCTCGAGTTGGAAGAGACCCTCGGCGCGAGCCTGGTGGAGCGCAACAACCGCAAGGTATTTCTGACCTCGCTGGGTTCAGAGGTGGTGGAGCGGGCCCGGGACTTGTTGGTTGATGTGGAGGACATGGTGAGCCTGTGCGCGGGGCAGGGCGTGCCTTTTCAGGGCCGGATGCGCATGGGGGTCATCCCGACGGTGGCGCCTTATCTGCTCCCGGGTTTGCTGGGGCAGATCCGATCCCAATACCCCGAGTTCAAGCTCTTCATCCGGGAGGATCTGAGTCAACCACTGGTTGATGCGCTCCTCTCTGGTGAGCTCGATGTGTTGTTGCTTGCCCTGCCATTTCCTGCCGAGCAGGTGGAGACCACACCGCTATTCGAGGACGACTTTCTGCTGGCCTGCCCGCCTGACCACCCACTGGCGAGCCGGTCGCCGCTGCGCAGCGCGGACCTAAAAGGGGAGTCGCTGCTGCTTCTAGAGGAGGGGCACTGCCTTCGCGACCATGCGTTGGAGGCATGCAAACTGAGAGATTCACAGATTACCGTGCCGTATCAGGCCACCAGCCTGGCCACTATTGTTCAGATGGTGGCTAATGGCATCGGTGTCACGCTACTACCCGGGATGGCTGTGGAGGCGGGGATTGCCGGTAACACTCCGCTCGCAGTGAAGTCGTTTGATCAGGTCAATATTACGCGTCAGATCGGCTTGATGTGGCGGAAGAAGACGCCGCGGCGCGTCGAGTTTCGCCAGTTGGGTGAGTTGATCGCAGCGTCAGTTGAGGGTCGATCTGGCGCTAGCGTTTAACGACGCCGACCTTTGCCACGATGCTCCCCGGTGTGCTGGGTGCGAAAGTTGCCGCCGCTAGGTTTCACCACGCGATGCCGCTTGGGTGGTTGCCGCGAGGGGACAAGATGCTTCGCGCCGCTGCCGATGAGATCTCGCCGGCCCATCTGTTTCAGCGCTTTGCGTAAAAGGGGCCAGTTGTCGGGGTCGTGGTAGCGCAGAAAAGCCTTGTGCAGGCGTCGCTTACTCAGTTTTTTCACGGTGCTCAGCGATTGGCTGTCGCGCTTGACCCGCTGCAGGGGATTCCTGCCCGTGTGATACATCGCCGTGGCGGTGGCCATGGGAGACGGGTAGAAAGTCTGTACCTGGTCAGCCCGGAAGCGATGCTGCTTTAGCCACAGCGCCAGGTGCATCATGTCCTCGTCGGTAGTTCCCGGGTGCGCGGCGATAAAATAGGGGATCAGGTACTGCTTCTTCCTTGCTTCGCGGGAGAATCGCTCAAACATCTCGGCAAACCGGTCATAGCTCCCCATGCCCGGCTTCATCATCTTGGAAAGCGGCCCCGATTCAGTATGTTCCGGCGCAATCTTGAGATATCCGCCCACGTGGTGGGTCACCAGTTCGCGCACATACTCGGGGCTCTCTACCGCCAGGTCGTACCGGAGCCCTGAGGCGATCAGCACCTTTTTCACGCCTTCGGTTTCCCGGGCCTTGCGATACAGGTTAACGAGCGGGGTGTGGTCGGTGTTCAGGTTTTTGCAGATGCCGGGATACACGCAGCTG
>CAXEVD010000122.1:0-5574 GCA_963999395.1 uncultured Halieaceae bacterium | reverse complement strand
CAGCCTGGCTGTCCACCCTGCAGAGCATGGCTTCCACCGGCCACAGCCCGATTCCACCAGCCACAGCCTGGCGTCCTCATCGACCTCAATCACGACTTGTCGTTCATCAAGCTGCGACTGCAATTCAGTGAGGAATTTATCCGCCACCGTGAGAATGACGTCCTCACCCAATGGCCCGAAGGGCACGATGGCGTCGAGACGGTTTCGAAACTCGGGCGTGAAAGTGCGATTGATCGCCTCGATCGAATCCGTCGAGTGATCCTGCATGGAGAAACCAATGGAACGTCGACTCACGTTTTCCGCACCGGCGTTGGTCGTCATCACCAGGATCACGTTCCGGAAGTCGGTTTTGCGACCGTTGTTGTCGGTGAGCGTGCCGTGATCCATGACCTGCAGCAACAAGTTAAAGACCTCCGGATGCGCCTTTTCAATCTCGTCCAGCAACACCACTGAGTGCGGGTGCTTAGTGACGGCATCCGTCAGCAAGCCGCCTTGATCAAAACCGACATAACCCGGGGGCGCACCAATCAGACGTGAGACCGTGTGTCGCTCCATGTACTCGGACATATCAAAACGCAGTAACTCTAATCCCATTTGCAACGCGAGCTGCCGGGTGAGCTCGGTCTTGCCCACGCCGGTCGGCCCCGCCAATAGGAAGGAGCCTATCGGCTTTTGTCCGCCTCGCAGACCGGCTCTGGCCAATTTGATGGCCCCGACCATCTGCGATACCGCATCGTCCTGTCCGAAAACCGTCATCTTGAGGTTGCCCTCAAGCTTGCCCAGCAATTCCTTGTCGTCGCTGCTCACGGTCTTTGGGGGGATCCGGGCAATCTTGGCCACCACAGCCTCTATATCACTCGGCCCAAGCACCTTCTTTCGCTTGCTCGGTGACTGAAGCTGCTGAAAGGCGCCGGCCTCGTCGATGACATCAATCGCCTTGTCTGGCAGGAACCGGTCCGTGATGTAGCGCGCCGCCATTTCCGAAGCAACCCGGAGTGCTTTATCTGTGTAGCGCAGCTTGTGATGCGCCTCGAACCGGGACTTCAAGCCCTTAAGTATCTTGTAAGCGTCCTCCACCGAGGGCTCCAATACGTCGACCTTCTGAAAGCGCCGGCTGAGGGCTTTGTCCTTGTCAAAGATTCCGCGGTACTCGGCATAGGTTGTAGATCCGACACAGCGCATCTTTCCGGACGCCAGCAAGGGCTTCAGTAGGTTACTGGCGTCCATGACGCCACCCGATGCTGCCCCTGCGCCAATGATGGTGTGAATTTCGTCGATGAAAAGGATCGCGTGATCGCTCTCGCTGAGATTCGCAAGCAGCCCCTTGAGACGCTTCTCAAAGTCACCGCGGTATTTTGTACCGGCAAGCAGCGCGCCGAGATCGAGGGAGTAAACCACTGCCTCCTTGAGTGTCTCAGGTACCTCGCCATCGACAATCATCTTGGCAAGGCCTTCGGCAATGGCGGTTTTACCCACACCGGACTCGCCAACCAGCAGCGGGTTGTTCTTGCGACGGCGCGCGAGGATTTGGGCTACACGCTCCACCTCGGTCAAACGCCCAATGAGTGGGTCGATATTGCCAGCCTCGGCCTCGGCGTTGAGGTTGGTCGCGTAGGCATCGAGCGGCCGCTTTTCTGCACCCTCGTGATCCTCCTCAGGATCTCCGGGCGACTCTGCGCCATCGGTCGCTTCTTCCCCGTCCTTCCCGATGCCATGGGTAATGAAGTTCACCACATCGAGACGGGAAACGTTTTGTGATTTCAGGAAATATACGGCCTGGGACTCCTGCTCCGAGAAAATCGCCACCAGCAGATTGGCGCCTGTGACCTCCTGCTGTCCCGAGCTCTGAACGTGGAACACCGCTCTCTGCAGCACCCGCTGAAAGCCCAGCGTCGGCTGCGTATCTCGCCCATCATCGGAGTCGGATAGAAGCGGCGTAGTGGAGTCGATAAACTCGGTCAGTTCTCCGCGAAGGTCATCCAGATCAACTTGGCAGGCCTCAAGCACTGCTACAGCAGCAGAGTCGTCGAGCAGCGCGAGCAATAGATGCTCGACCGTGATGAATTCATGGCGCCTGGCTCGCGCGGTGCGAAACGTCTCGTTGAGCGTATTCTCAAGCTCTTTGCTCAGCATTCAGTCAGTCCTCTTCGTCGTCGCTTGACGGTTCCACCTCACACAGTAGCGGATGTCCACTGTCGCGGGCACACTGGTTCACCTGCGATGCCTTCGTCTCGGCAATATCCTGAGGATATATTCCACATACGCCCTTACCCTGCGTATGGACCGCAAGCATGACCTGGGTGGCCTTTTCCCGGCCCATGCCGAAAAACTGCTCCAATACCTGCACCACAAACTCCATCGGGGTGTAATCATCGTTCAGGAGAATCACTCTGTAGAGGGGCGGTTTCTTGAGCTGCGGTTTGGCGGGCGCAACAGCCAGATCACCGTCGTCGTGATCCTCTCTGTCAGTTCCGGTACCACAAAGGGGGGCAAAAGCGGTGTCGCGGACTAATTCGTGCATAGCCTCAGTATAGTCCAACCGATGAAATTTGGCGCTCCAAGACCCGAGTTTCTGTCGCTTTTTCGCGATGCTAAGCGTGATTGCTGGTGAAGTGCATTGTGTTTTCAACACGCGGGCAATAAAAAGCCCGCACGTGGCGGGCTCTTGGACGCCTCAGGCGCTTCACATATGTGAAATAACGGCCTCACCGAATGCCGAGCATGACACGAGCGTCGCCCCTTCCATGAGCCGCTCGAAGTCGTAGGTGACGGTTTTGGCCTGAATGGCTCCGTTCATGCCGTCGATGATCAGATCCGCCGCCTCGTTCCAGCCGAGGTGCCTAAGCATCATTTCCGCCGACAGGATGAGCGATCCAGGGTTGACCTTGTCTTGACCCGCGTACTTGGGTGCCGTTCCGTGAGTGGCTTCAAACAGCGCCACCGTGTCCGAGAGGTTGGCGCCGGGCGCAATGCCAATGCCTCCCACTTGCGCAGCCAGCGCGTCGGACAGGTAGTCACCGTTCAAGTTCAACGTGGCTACCACGCTGTAGTCCCTCGGGCGGGTCAGCACCTGCTGCAGCATCGCGTCGGCGATCACATCCTTGATCACAATGTCGCCGCCCGTGCGAGGGTTCTTAATGCTCACCCAGGGGCCGCCATCTAGCAACTCACCACTGAACTCCTGCTGCGCAAGCTCGTAGCCCCAGTCTCGGAAGGCGCCCTCCGTGAACTTCATGATGTTACCCTTGTGCACTAGTGTGACCGAGGGCAAGTCCTGGTCAATCGCGTATTGGATCGCCTTGCGCACCAAACGCTGCGTGCCCTCCGCAGAGACCGGCTTGATGCCGATACCGACATTCTCTGGGAAGCGGATCTTGGTGGCACCCATCTCCTTAATGATGAAGTCGACGACCTTTTGAGCCTCATCGGTGCCCGCCTGGTACTCGATGCCCGCGTAAATATCTTCCGAGTTCTCCCTGAAGATCACCATATTGCAATCACCCGGGTTCTTGACCGGCGACGGTACGCCCTCGAACCACCGAACGGGTCGCAGACAGGTGTACAGGTCCAGTTCCTGGCGCAAGGCCACATTGAGCGAGCGGAACCCGCCCCCGACGGGTGTTGTCAGCGGGCCCTTGATCGCCACGCTATAGGTCTTGATGGCGTCCAGCGTCTCTTCGGGAAACCAGTCGCCATCATAGAGTTCGGCTGCTTTTTCGCCGGTATAGATCTCCATCCAGGATATCTGCCGCCCCCCGCCGTAGGCCTTGGCCACCGCCGCGTCGACCACCGCGATCATCACGGGTGAGATATCAACTCCGATACCGTCCCCTTCGATGTAGGGAATGATCGGGTTATCCGGCACCGACAAGCTGTTGTCGGCGTTGACAACGATCATCTCGCCGGTTTCAGGAACGGAAATGTGCTTATAAGACATAGTGATAATCCCCCAGAAGAAAACAGTTCCCGAAGCGCGCTCCGGGTGGCGACAATACGCCCTCGCCCCTGCTAACGGGAGCGCCGGTGGGCGTTTGGTCGGTGGACGCATTTTAACATCAAATACTGCACACTATGGGAATGAGTGAGGTGATTTTGCTCAACAAACCGTTTCGCGTGCTGAGCCAATTCACTGATCGCGAACAGCCGGCACATCCGAGGGCGACGCTCGCCGACTTTCTTGATGCACCGAGCTTTCGCCCCGCGGGAAGGCTGGACTACGACTCGGAGGGGCTCCTCGTGCTCACCAAAGATGGCAAAACTCAGCAGAGGATTGCGCACCCGAATCATGAGCAATGGAAGACCTATTGGGTTCAAGTCGAAGGCGACATTGATGAGAATGCCTGCGGGCACCTCTCTGCAGGTATTGAACTGAAGGACGGGATGACCCGACCTGCAAAAGCCAAAACCATCCCGCCGCCCGATGTATGGGAGCGCGAGCCACCGATAAGACAGCGCAAAACCGTCAGCGATTCATGGTTGAGTCTGTCGATTAGCGAGGGTCGAAATCGGCAGGTCAGGCGGATGACGGCCGCGGTGGGCTACCCAGCGCTGCGGTTGATCCGGGTCGCCGTCGGGCCATGGCAGTTAAACGCATTACAGCCGGGCGAGCATCGTTACGAGGCGCTTACCTGACGCGGCATTGACCCGACCCTCCACTCCCCTCATGCTTTCCGCCGTTTCTGAACAAAAGCCACAGCCGTGACCCACACATCGAAACAGAATCAGATCGTTATTGTCGGCATGTCGGGGGGCGTGGATTCCTCCGTCGCGGCACTGATGTTGATCGAAGCAGGCTACCGGGTTGAAGGCCTGTTTATGAAAAATTGGGAAGAGGACGACGGCACCGAATATTGCACCGCCAAAGAGGACCTGGCTGACGCTCAGTCGGTGGCTGATAAATTGGGGATCCGCCTCCATAGCGCCAATTTCGCGGCGGAATACTGGGACGGCGTGTTCGACCACTTCCTGTCGGAGTACCGCGCCGGCCGGACACCCAACCCGGATATTTTGTGCAACCGGGAAATCAAGTTTCGCGCCTTTCTCGACTACGCCACGCAGTTGGGTGCCGACCTAATTGCCACTGGCCATTACGTGCAAACCGATGCCGCGGGCGACACCACGCAACTCCGAAAAGGCGTCGACGGCAATAAAGACCAGAGCTACTTCCTGCACCAAGTTGATCACCAGGCACTCGGCAGGAGTCTGTTTCCGGTCGGTAACGTGGACAAGACGTTGGTCCGCGAGAAAGCGGCCTCGGCCAGATTTGTGACCGCGCGCAAGAAGGACAGCACCGGGATC
Organism: uncultured Halieaceae bacterium; assembly: GCA_963999395.1. Classification (GTDB taxonomy): domain Bacteria; phylum Pseudomonadota; class Gammaproteobacteria; order Pseudomonadales; family Halieaceae; genus Luminiphilus. The sequence continues at coordinate 276 of CAXEVD010000122.1, read as the reverse complement.
TGCTTTATTGGCGAACGCAGATTTCGCGACTTTCTCAAGCAATATCTGCCTGCACAGCCCGGACCCATTGTGTCCGCAGACGGGGACGAATTGGGGGAACATGAAGGCTTGATGTACCACACCATCGGGCAACGACAGGGATTGCGAATCGGCGGGCTGGCCAATCGCCCCGAGGCGCCCTGGTATGTCGTCGACAAAAACGTGACTGACAACGTGCTGGTGGTCGCACAAGGCAATGGGCACCCAGCACTGTTCAAGACACAGCTCACCGCAACT
>CAXEVD010000121.1:0-5596 GCA_963999395.1 uncultured Halieaceae bacterium | reverse complement strand
CAAATTCTCTTGGTAGTACTTTTAAGAATTTTGATTCATATGAATTCCAATTATTTAATATTTTTTGTGGTATGTGGAATTTTTTGTAATTCCAGTTTAAATTTATTTTTGTTCTGATCATATTCACAAAATCGAAATGAAAATATTCAGGTTAATGCCGAAGCTTTAGCACAACAGCGCCAATTTCTTTCGCATGGCAATCAACAGCGTTTCTCTTGCACTGACAGCTAGCGTCGCGATTACGTTGATTGCTTGGCTGCTCGCTTACACGAAACGAATTCATCCAAGCCCACTTAATCACAGTCTGATCCGCGTCTCCACGATCGGCTATTCTCTCCCGGGTATTCTTCTGGCGGTGGCGCTTTTAAGGCCTCTAGGCGCCGTGAACCATTGGCTGGTTGACATCTGGCCAAACAGAACAGATGCTATTTTTACTGGCGGTGTGTTGCTGCTCCTGTATGCATACGTTTGCCGGTTTCTCACGGTGGCCTACCAATCACTCGAATCTGGCTTCTCCAGTATTTCTGCTGACCTAGATGCCGCAGCGCGAACATTGGGGGCGACGACGCTCGGCCTGACCTGGCGTATTCACTTGCCTCTATTGAAACCGAGCATTTTGGGCGCGTGCTTATTAGTGTTTGTCGATGTCATGCGAGAACTCCCAGCGACACTCATCCTTAGGCCATTCAACTTCAACACTCTGGCAACACATGTATACCGCTTGGCAAGTGATGAGCGCCTCAGTGAGGCCTCTTTGGCGGCAGTGCTGATTGTGATGGTCGGAGTGATACCGGTATTGCTCCTGCAGCGATCTGGACCCTCCAGAGCGACCATCGGTGCTTGAGTCAAGCACCACGCTGAGGACCGCAATGCCGGTGCTGGCCAACATTTCGTGATCTGAGGTTTCGGCCAAGTCGCTAGTCTCTTGGCTCAGAGCCACCTCGAGAAAGTTCGTTTCTTCCCTCGCCGCACGCGCAAATCAGCAGCGCCCTCCATTGACCCACAAAGCAGCCATGTTGACCTTCGAGGGTCCTTCAGCTGGTCGCATGGTTGATGCCGAGGTCTTTAGCCTCAGACATGCAAACTCTGGAGCAGCGCATACAAGGCGTCGGTTCGAAAAGTACGTCAGTTGAGCAAAGGCTATGCGGGCTTAGGAACAGGGGCTCTCACTGACACCACAGCATGCCAGTCCGCCACAAAAGGAAAGTGCGCCGCCCTGCAGCTTTGCCGCCAATCATGGGGATGACATGGTGAGGCTCCTTAGACACTGCAGGGCAGACGCCCTATTCAAATGATAATCATTCTCATATATAATGCAAGCGCGCAGCGTCACGACTAACGACACCTCCAACTCGCACTGCGCCTAATGTGCTTGAGGGAGCCAATGAGCAATCTGACCACTGAAAAAATACTAGCCGTAAACCATTGGAACGACAGCTTATTCAGCTTCACTACCACCAGATCGCAGGGGCTGCGATTTGAGAACGGCCACTTTGTAATGATAGGCCTAATGGTAGACGACAAGCCTCTCATGCGGGCTTACAGTATCGTGAGCCCGAACTATGAGTCCCATTTAGAGTTCTTCAGCATTAAAGTCCCCGACGGTCCGTTGACCTCAAAACTTCAGAGCATCCGGGTGGGTGACGAGTTATTAGTCAGCAAGAAACCGACGGGCACCCTAGTGCTTGATCATTTACTGCCTGGAAAATTTCTCTATCTTTTAGCGACAGGCACTGGCCTTGCCCCTTTTATCAGCATCATTCAGGATCCTGAGGTATATGAGCGATTTGAAAAAATAGTGCTAGTGCATGGAGTCCGGTGGCAGTCTGAGCTCGCTTACGCAGAGTTCATTGAGACTGAATTATCAAAAAATGAATACTTCGGCGATGAAGTGAGTCAAAAGCTAATTTACTACCCCACTGTTACTAGAGAGACTTTTCGTAACACAGGCAGAATCACCGATCTGCTAACGTCTGGAAAGCTTTTCCTCGATATAGACTTGCCTAAGCCATCGGTTGATGACGCGAGGTTTATGCTGTGTGGAAGCCCCAGCATGCTCAAGGATCTCTGCAATATTCTTAATGCCAGAGGATTCGAGGAGTCACGGCATGGCACGGGGGCTCACTATGTCATTGAAAGGGCTTTCGTAGAGCAGTAAAGCGAGGCCTATCTTTGTTGCCCCATCAACACGACAAGTAGCTTGGGCCGCAGTATTAGGGCTCGTGAACGTCAGTTCAATCTCAACTCTCAGGGAACTTGGCAAACGGCAAGTAAACGCGCAGCCATTATTCTTCTAGTACCGCTATAAATGTCTCAAGTGCAGGATGACTGAGGTAGGTGCCTTTAGGCGCACTTGACTGGCGATGGGCCTTTCGAAAAGCATCGGACTCTGTCCATCTAATAAAGGCTTCCTCGCTTTCCCACACTGAATGCGAGACATACAAAACGTGTTCCTCACACTCTGGTCCTCGCAGCAGAGAAAAATTTTTAAAACCTGGAACCTCAGATTGAAAGGTATCCCGCTCACGCCATACCTTCTCGAAATCCTCGGTGAAGATGGGGTTGATCTTGAAGCGATTCATAGCAAGAAACATTTTTTCTCCTAAAAAGAATGGATTCTTAATCTGCTAGAGGTGAGCTCAGTTTTGACGGACGTTTCATATACTGACGAGAGAATATCCTCTGTCATGACAGCATCCCTCTCTCCATTAGCAACAAGCCTGCCGTTTTTCATAATGTAAAAAACGTCGCCAAAGTGAGCTGCTAAATTGAGATCGTGCACGATCAAGAACACTCCAATTTCTCGCTGAGTCGCCATTTCTTTGAGTAGTTTCAATACGCGAAGCTCGTTTGCAATGTCCTGACTTGAAGTAGGCTCATCAAGTAAAAGATACTTTGGAGTATAGCTGTCGTGCTTTCCCAAAACTTGAACAAGACATCTGCAAAAATGTACTCGCTGCTTTTCCCCACCCGACAGCGTCAGGATAGATCGACTTAATAGATGGTCTATCTCACATTTAAAAGCCAAATCGTTAATTACCTCACTTTTCTCGACCTCAGATGCTTCGAACTGCCAAACCAGCCCCATTCGGATTACATCATCAACAGTGAAGTCGAAAACAAGATTGTCAGACTGCAGCATCACCGCTCGCTGATTGCATAGCCGGTTGGGCGTGAGCTGCGCCAAGTCCTTACCAGCAATTAATGCTCGACCGCCAGACAGGGCAGAGTGGCCGGACAAGGCGCCCAGAAGTGTCGATTTTCCTGCTCCGTTTGGCCCAACTAAAACAGTAATGCAACCAGATTTAACGGTTACGCTGGCAGAATCAACAATGGTTTTCGCGCCAACATTGATTGTTACATGCTGCGCCTCGAGCGCCATTAAGGCTTAACCTTAGTTATCAGCCACAAGAAGAAAGGTGCGCCTATAGCACTGGTCACCAGACCCACTGGCACCTCTGCTGGCAAGGCTACGACTCGCGCCAGCAGATCTGCGAGAACCATCAAAGCACCTCCCGCGAGCGCTGACCCAATCATCAGCGGCTTATGCCTCACCCCGATGGTGAATCGGACAATATGAGGCACCACTAAACCCACAAAGCCAATGATGCCGGAAACCGCAACGCCCGCGCCTACACAGATCGCAGACAATAGAACGAGATCACGCTTAGTGGCTTTTACGTCAACACCTAAGTGAAAAGCTTCATTTTCACCCAACTGCAACTTATCCAGGGAATTAGATTTAGTAATGAGAACTGCGACTGCAGACACCATCGCCAGTGCGCACGGAACAGCAGTCATCCAATGCGCCCTGCCGAAACTACCCATCATCCAAAATATTAACGACCGCAATTGAGCGTCGTTGCTTACATATTGGAATACACCGATGCCGACGCTCGATAAAGCATTAAAGGCGATACCAACTAAGAGGACGGTAACAATCCGAAATTGTCCATAATGCACGGAGAATAGGTAGAGGGCCCCTGTCACACAAAGTGAGCCAAATATCGCGGCTACTGGCATCGTGTATGGAGCGAAGACGCTGGGCAATGCGAGGGAAGATCCGAGCACGATCATGGCCACGGCCCCCAAGGCTGCACCCCCGGACACTCCAATCAACCCAGGATCAGCGAGCGGGTTTCGGAAAAAACCTTGGAGCACGGCCCCCGCTACGGCCAGCGAGGCACCTACTGTCGCAGCCAACATGACGCGAGGGGCTCGAATTTCGCTGAAGACGGTTAAATCGAGCTTGCTGGCCTCACCCTTTACAATCTCAAGCAAGGAGAGAGAGACTCCGCCAATTGCCAGTGCGGATAGAACGGACGCTAAGAATATACCCAGCAACAAGGCAAATTTTAACTCACTGCTAACCTCTCTTTGCGCTTCCCTCACGTGACTGCTAAACCTCGCCTGCAACTTAAGTACTTATTCAATGGCTTTTTTCAAGCTGAGGGCCACTTCAAGAGTTTGCAGTCCAAAACCAAGCAAACTCATACCGCCATATACGTGAACATTATCGTCGATTAACGCGTCGGTAGATGCCAAAAGTGGATCGGACAGCATCCCCTGCAGGCCACCAATCGACGTCAAAGCCCTCTCCGTCACCACTATATGTTCAGGGTTAGCTGCAATCAGGAACTCTCTCGAGAGGGGCTTCCAGCCTTCGATATCTGAAAAAACATTTTCTGCCCCGGCCATGCGCAGCAGCCCGTCACCCGAAGTATTGGCTCCCGCAACTATTGGCTGGTTATCGACGAAATTAAGTATCAGAGCTGCTCGCGGCACATCGGCACTTGCTACATCGGTTTTTTCCAGCGAGGTGACAATCTCGGCAAATTGACTCTCTAGGACTTCTCGCGCAGCGCCCTCTTGGTCCAACACTCTCGCGATGCATATAAATTTGTCGATAATGCCTTGGGTGGAATGCCGCTCTTCAATACGCTTCACCTCAACCTCAACACTGGATATTTGATTGAGCACCTCGGCGGGCCCCATGTCATGCTCACCCAGTATCAAGGACGGCTTCAGAGCGAGTATCCCCTCAGCAGATAGATTGCGAACATACCCTACCGATGGCAAATCTTTTGTTTCGGGGAGGTAGTTGGCAGTGGAATCGACTGCGACAATGAGCTCTCCTGCCTCAAGTGCGTAAAGCATCTCCGCAATTGAGCCACCGGCCACCACTACCCTTGAGGGGTCCTCTGCTGGCAAGCACACGTCTTCGGTAGCCGCTTGAGCAATTCCCGGCGCCAACATGAGCAGGATTAATGAAGCGAACCTAGGCATTTTATAACTCAAGCTTTAGACCGACGCTAAAGTTAGTGCCTGGCTGCGTGAATCTGTCTGCCGCATCACGGCCGATACCAGCGGTGTCAGCCCATTTTATGTAAGTCTTGTCCATGATGTTGTATACGCCTGCGTTAAGACTTAGAGATTCTGACAGACGATACCTCGCAATCAGGTCCAACAATCCATATCCACTGGTTTCCTTTAGCGCGCTACCGAGAGAGATATCGGATGAGTCTTTCGCCCTGACACCAGTCCAAACAAGCTGCCCTCCCCATCTACCATTTTCAGATTCGTAGGATAGGCCTAG
>CAXEVD010000120.1:0-5607 GCA_963999395.1 uncultured Halieaceae bacterium | reverse complement strand
TCATTGCCACCACGACCTCATCCGGAATCCACGCAGTAACACGTTTTGCCTCCTCCCAGTCAACCGCGTGGCCGAGATCGGGATAAGGCTGCGGTATGTTTTCCGGCATTTCCGGCACGGCTAAGCCGGCGCGGTCGAGCAGCTCGTTAACCAAACGATGTCGGAGCAGATTACCTACACAGGGTCGCATTAAATCGATGGCCCGCTGCCGATCATCATCGACGCGGAGTACATCGAGGCAGTCCGCGCCACACTACCCGAGTTGCCCGGTGCAAAGCGAGCGCGGTTTACCGCTGACTATGGACTGAATGACTACGACGCCGCGCTGCTTGTTCCCAATCATGCGCTGGCGGATTATTTCGAATCGGTCCTCACAGCCGGAGTGGCTGCGAAACCAGCCGCGAACTGGATTCTGGGCGACTTGACCGCGGCCCTGAATCGCAGCGAAACAGACATCACAGACAGTCCGATCTCAGCGGCGCAGTTGGCGGGCCTGATCGTGCGTATTGAGGACGGCACGCTGTCCAGCAAACTGGCCAAACAGGTGTTCGACGGGCTGTGGGCGGGCGAAGGTGACGCCGATCAGATCATTGAGGCGCGGGGACTGAAGCAGGTCAGCGACTCGGGCGCCCTGGAGTCGATGGTCGACTCCGTCATTGCCGACAACCCGGATCAAGTCGCCCAGTATCTGGCGGCGGACGAAGCCAAGCAAAAGAAGTTGAGCGGTTTCTTTGTCGGCCAGATCATGAAGGCGTCCAAAGGACAGGCCAACCCCCAGATGGTCAACGAGTTATTACTCAAGAAACTGAAAGATCAATCCTGAACCCGGCCCTTTAAATACTTCAGGCGATTTTCCCGCTTCTGCTCAGCGCTTTTGCGCAGCAAGACATAGATCGCGCCCGTGCCACCATTGGCTGGCTGTGCTGAGTGAAAGGCCTGCACCGCTTCCAATTCCCGCAGCCAATGGTTGACGTAACCTTTCAGGACCGCTGTTCGCTCGCCCTGATTTTTAGATTGCCCCTTGCCATGAACAATCAGCAACGTCCGCAAGCCCAGCTCCGTCGCCTCGCGAATAAAGGAGAAGACTTCTTCTCGCGCCTGCTGCACTAACATGCGATGCAGATCCAGACGCGCGTCGATCTGGTACTGGCCCAATCGCAGCTTTCGATACACCCCGTGCTGAATCCCTGGCCGTTTGAATTCCAACACGTGCCAAGCATCGAGCGGCATGACACCGTCATCAACGAGTGGATTCACAACACGTTCTTCGCCCACTGCAGCGCGCTGGCGGCCTTTCTGTTGGTCCTCAGAGAGACGGTCTTTGACCAAACGCACGCGCGCTTCCCGGCCCAGGGGTTTCACCCCGGCCATCTCTTCGGCAAAGAGATCCTCGTCGCTCACCTGTATTTGCACTCTGATCGGCGGTTAGGACAGTATAGTCGTCACATTCATCGCCGGGGGACCCCATGAGCGGCAATTTCGTGACGGGCGCGGGATATTTATTGCGCGGCCTGGCCATGACCTTTCAACCGGGCCTGCGTCGCTTCGTCTTAATACCACTGACTGCCAATGTCGTGCTGTTCAGCCTGATGGGTTGGCTACTTTACGAGGTCATTACAGACTTTTACGACGCCGCTATGCTCACTGTGCCAGAGTGGCTGCAATTCCTGTCCTGGATCATCACGCCGTTGCTGTGGTTAGTTGGAGGGCTGATGACGGGCTATGTCTCGACTCTGCTGGTACTGATGCTGACCTCACCCTTCCACGCCTTGCTGTCGGAGAAGGTCGAAGAATCAATTACGGGAGAGACCATGCCGGCATTGGAGGGTATCGCCGCGACGCTTCTCGAAGTCCCGCGAGCCCTGTTTCGGGAGATCCGGAAGTTTCTCTACTACGTCCCGATAGCAATGGCGGTGCTGATACTGACCATCATTCCGGTTTTCAACGCTTTCGCCCCGCTGGGCTGGTTTTTGCTGGGGGCGTGGATGATGAGTCTGCAATTTGTCGACTATCCAATGGGTAACCACAGATTGCCGTTTCGGGAAGTGCGCGAAGCCTGTGCAGACCGAAGATTATCGACTATTGGATTTGGCGGCACCGTAGCCTTTGCCACCGGCATCCCACTCTTGAACCTGGTCGTGATTCCTGCGGCGGTGATTGGCGCAACGCTACTGTGGTGCGAAGAGCTGAGATCGCAACGTTAGGGGTTATCCCCGGGACCGGGCGGCGCCATACAAGCCAAAGAGTGACCGAGTAAGGCCTCTATGTCGGGCAACAGAAAGGCGTCATCCTCGCTGGCGAAGCTGATCGAGACGCCTGTGGCGCCCGCGCGGCCAGTACGACCAATGCGGTGGACGTAATCCTCCGGGTCCTCTGGCAGGTTGTAGTTCACTACGTGGGAGATACCTTCAACGTGGATTCCTCGCCCGGCAACATCCGTGGCGACCATGACTTTTGAGCGCCCCGATTTGAAGTTCTCGAGCGTTTTGGTGCGTTTAGCCTGAGTGATTTCACCGGACAGCATGCCGCACTGGACACCTTCCTTACGCAGCTTCTCGTAGAGCCTCCTCACCTGATCGCGCCGGTTGGCAAAAATAATGACGCTCTCGACGGCGGGGTCTTTGAGCAGATCCATAAGCACGGAGAAACGCTCCCGGCTGGAAACCAGATACACCTTTTGATCTACCGATGCCGTCGCCACCCGCTCGGGCTCAATCTCAACGGTGATGGGCTCGAAGGTCCACTGCCTCGCAAGATTCATGATGTCTTGAGTAAAGGTAGCCGAGAATAGCAGGGTCTGTCGATCTTCCTTGCGGGGCGTCGCGCGGACAATGCGCTTCACCTGCGGAATAAACCCCATGTCCAACATGCGATCCGCTTCATCTAGAACCAGCGTTTCCACCCGGTCCAATGCCAGGTCACGCCGCTCCATAAAGTCGATCAGGCGGCCAGGTGTCGCAACAATCAGATCAACGGGCGCCTGGTTCACCTTGTTCAACTGCTTCTGGTAGTCCGCACCGCCAATGAGGGTGACTGTTTTCAAACCGGTAAAACGCCCCAGTTCAGCTGCATCAGCGGCGATTTGCATGACCAGTTCACGCGTCGGCGCAATGATCACCGCGCGCGGCTCGCCCAGGTACCGTTCCCCGTCAATAGGGTGGTTGAGCAGATCATTAAAGATCGTGATCAAAAAGGCAGCCGTTTTACCGGTACCTGTCTGTGCCTTGCCGATAGCGTCATTACCCACAAGGGTATGCGGCAGGATGCGACCCTGAATAGGCGAACAAAACTCAAAGCCCAGCGCATCGATGCCCCGCTGCACAGATGCATCAAGATCCAGCGTCTTAAACTTTACTTGTTCAGTGGGCGCGGGAGCAGCGGTCTCAAGCGGTTCGCTCTGCGCGGTGGCGTTTTCTTGCACGCTATCTTGCACGACGGTGGCCGAAAAAAATGAGCGCGAATTTTAGCACAGCGAACGGGTTAGAATGCGCGTGCTTTTGGATTCGGCAACTCCCTGACTATAGACCATGAATAATGCTGATTCATCCCGGTTCGCCTCGCAGATGCTGGCTGAGCTGCGCCCACTGTGGCGCATCGCTTGGCCGCTGCTGATTGCGCAGACTGCCCAAATCGGTACCGGGGTGGTCGACACATTGATGGCGGGCAATTACGGCGATGTCGACCTGGCCGCCATCGCGGTGGGTTTCAATATCTGGCTGCCGCTCTATCTGATCATATTGGGCACGCTATTCGCCTGCTCGGCGATCGTGGCACAGGATTTTGGCGCCGGGCACATGGAGCGCGTGCGCAGTTTTCTTCCACAGGGGCTCTGGGTGGCGGTGGCGCTCAGCGCGGTGATAACCCCGCTCTGCCTGAACAGCGATATCGCGATCGCGTTGCTGGGGCTCCCCGAGGAGACGGCGGCCAAAACCAGCGCCTACGTGAGTCGTGTGGGCCTCGGCTTCCCCGCTCTCGGCATCTTTATGGCACTGCGCTATCACACCCAGGGTTTGGGCATCACTGCGCCCTTTGCGTTCGCAAGTGTGGTGGGCTTTATCGCCAACGTACCGCTGAACTACATGCTGATATTTGGCGCGTGGGGCGCACCCGAACTCGGCGCAGAAGGCTGTGGTCTCGCCACCGCGGCGTCCATGTGGATCAGCACGCTAATCATTTTGCTGTATGTGTTGACGGCGCGCTCCCTGCAGCCTTACCTGCCTACCCGCTGGTTGGGGGGGCCTGATTGGGGACGTATCAGTGAAATTCTAGTGGTGGGCTTCCCGGTGGGACTGACCTTCTTCCTAGAGACGGGTGTCTTTTCCGCCATCACACTACTGATCGCGACACTCGGCGACGCGGCGGTTGCGGCGCATCAAATCGCCATCAATGTCTGGGACGTTTTCTACATTCCAATGGTCAGCATTGGCAGTGCCATGGCAACTCGCATGGGCCATGCTATTGGCGCGCGGAACGCGCATGGCGTGCGCATGGCGCTTCGGGTCGGTGCCGCCCTCTCCACGCTGATTGGCCTGCTGGCTATGTCACTGTTGTTACTGTTTCCGGATGCCATTATCGGGGCGTATACCCAGTCCGAGGACATTCGAGATCTCGCGCTCAGGCTACTGCGACTGGCAGCGCTGTTCATCATGATCGACGTCGTTCAGATTGTGGGGTCATTTGTGCTGCGCGCTTATAAGGAGACCCGCTTTCCGTTCATTGTCGTGACCCTCTCCTACTGGGGTCTGGCGCTGCCGCTGGGTTATCTGCTGGCCATCCACAGGGGCGGTGGTTCACCCGACGGTACAGTGGACTTCTGGATAGCCCCTATCCTGGGAATTGGGGTGGCAGCTGCGCTGATTACCTGGCGTGTCCGGCGACTTCTGCGCACGCTGGACTGATCGGTCGCTACCTAGCCGGCGCCTGACACAGCGCGCAGTCTTCGCAAACAACGAGCCCAAGTTGACGGATCTCTCCCGTCCAGGCGTCCAGCATATGCAAGCCACCAGTCGGGAGCCCCGCGCCCACAAGGTGTCGGATCACCAGCAGGCTCTGATGCAACGCCACCAAGCCGACCACTGGGCCGAGGATGCCAAGCTCCGCGCAACCCCGGGTTTCCGATGCGTCAGGCTCTCTCATCAGGCAGTGGTAACAGCCGTCGCGCCGCAGCGCATCAAATGATGCCCACTGACCCGATGTTCCCACCGCGGCACCCATTACCCAAGGCAGCCCGGCGGCATACGTTGCCCTATCTATGTCCAGTCGCGCCTGCAGCGAATCGGTGGCATCCAACACGATATCGACGCCATCAAGCAGTTGCGCCGCCGTGGTGTTTTGGAATCGTGCGCAGTGAGCATCAACGGCAATCTCTCCATTCGCCTCTCTCAGGCGTCGCGCGAGCACCTCCACCTTCAATTGCCCAATGTCATCTTCGGCGAACGCCAACTGGCGAGGCAGGTTACTCAGTGCTATGTGGTCGTCATCAACCAGCCGAATAGAGCCGACTCCAGCGCCTGCAAGATACTGGGATGCCGGGGTGCCCAGTCCACCTGCGCCGACAATCAGCACGCGGCTCTGTTTCAACCGGGCCTGCCCCTCGAGATCCACCTG
>CAXEVD010000119.1:0-5613 GCA_963999395.1 uncultured Halieaceae bacterium | reverse complement strand
AGCGAAACTGCCATCGTCGGCGGTCTGAATCGCCACCACGCCATCCGCCGCGGTGCGACCGGCCTTCTTCGCCGCTTTCATTCCACTGGACTTGCGAAGGGATTCAATGGCGGCGTCGATATCACCACCCGCCTCCGAGAGCGCTTTCTTACACTCCATCAGACCCAAACCGGTCCTCTCGCGCAGTTCCTTTACCAATGCCGCAGACATGTTATTTCCTCTTATAGCCGCCCGTTAAAGCGGCAGAATCGTTGATGGTTCCGGGGTCAAAGACCCCTCGAGCAAGCCCGGTCGCGCGTCAGGAGGCGTGCTTCTCCGCCTCGCCGGCCGCAACGGTCTCAGCAGGCGCCTCGGGTTTCGCTTGCGTACTGTCATCAGCGGATGCCTCAACCGGCTCGGCCGCTGCGGCAGAGACAGGCTCGGAAGCTTCAGCGACTGGCTCAGCTGTGTCAGTGGCCTCTTGAGCGGGAGCAGGCTCTGCCTCCGCGTCAGTAACCTCAACGAACTCATCAGCGGATACCACTTCTCCTGCCGCCGCTTTGCCTGCCAGCACGGCGTCAGCCACAGCAGTGACGTACAGCTTGATCGCGCGGATCGCGTCATCGTTACCTGGAATCACGTAATCGACGCCGTCGGGATCGCTGTTGGTATCGACGATGCCGATGACCGGTATGCCCAGCTTGTTGGCTTCAGTTACTGCAATGCGCTCGTGATCGACATCCACGACGAAGAGCACGTCGGGTAGTCCCGACATCTCTTTAATACCGCCGATGGAGCGCTCAAGCTTTTCCTTCATACGAGAGCGCATTAACGCTTCTTTTTTGGTCAGTTTGGCGAAGGTGCCATCACGCTCTTGCTCTTCCAGCTCACGGAGGCGCTTGATCGAAGAACGGATGGTCTTGTAGTTGGTCAGCATGCCGCCGAGCCAGCGATGGCTAACGAAAGGCATGCCACAGCGACGTGCGTGCTCCTCAACGATCTTGCCAGCGGCGCGCTTGGTGCCGACGAACATCACCTGATTTTTGTTTTCCGCCAGACGCTTGACATTAGTCAGCGCGTCATTAAAGGCGGGCACGGTGTGCTCGAGGTTGATGATGTGGATTTTGTTGCGGGCCCCAAAAATGTACTGATCCATCTTGGGGTTCCAGAAACGTGTCTGGTGTCCGAAGTGCGCACCTGCCTGCAGCAAGTCGCGCATGCTTACCTGCGTCATAGTCAAACTCTCTGTTTGGGTTAACCTTCCGCCCCTTCTTGCGACTCCAACCGGAAACCGGCACCCGGGTCCGCAACTGCGAGGGGGCGTGCTATTTGCCGTTATTGGCGTGCCGGATCGCTCCAGCGGCGCGCTTTATACCACAGGCGCCGGGACAGTAAAAGCGCGCCCCAAAAGGGTCTCAGAGTCGGTTACACTCTCGCTCCCTCTGGATCCATTACCGCCGGCAGTCGCTGATGAGCACCGTGATACCCAAAACCGACACTGAGATCGATGCCATGCGCGAAGCGGGCCGTCTGGCTGCAGAGGTCCTAGAGATGATCGGGCCTCAGGTCGAAGTGGGTATGACGACCGGAGAAATTGACCGCATTTGCCACGATCACATCGTTAACGTGCAAAAAGCGATCCCCGCACCGCTCAACTACAAGGGCTTCCCCAAATCGATATGCACGTCGGTGAACGAAGTAATTTGCCACGGCATCCCCTCGGATAAAAAGAAATTGCGCAACGGCGACATCGTCAACATCGACGTCACGGTGATCAAAGACGGCTGGCATGGCGATACCAGCATTATGGTTGGCGTCGGCGACGTCGCGCCCCATGCTGATCGCCTGATACGCGTCACCCAGGAGTGCCTGTATCAGGCGCTGGCGCTGGTCAAACCCGGGGCCGCATTGGGCGACCTGGGCCATGTCATTCAGCAGCACGCCGAATCCAACTATTACTCAGTGGTCAGGGAGTATTGCGGCCACGGTATCGGTCAGGTGTTCCATGAAGAGCCGCAGGTGCTCCACTACGGCAAACCCGGCACGGGCTTGAAGCTGGAGTCTGGCATGACCTTTACGGTGGAACCCATGATCAACGCGGGTAAGCGCTACACCAAGTTAAATGCGAGAGACGGCTGGACCGTTACCACGCGGGATGGTCGGCTGTCCGCACAGTGGGAGCACACCATTGTTGTGACAGACTCGGGTTGCGAAGTGCTCACCCGGAGGCAGGATGAAAGCTTCCCCTTCTGAAGCACTGCCAGAAGCGTCCATTCCCTCTTTCGGCGCTTTTCTTACTCAGGGCACCAACCCTGCTTTAGCGGCCCGGAGTTTCCTGCAAACCGGGCGCGAAGCCTTGGCCGAGAACTTTGCGCCCGGTAAGGCGATTACGCCGTTCCTCCGACGAACCAGTGACATGGTCGACACGGTGTTGACCCGACTTTGGTTGGAATACGTGGGAGAAAATTCGCCGGCTACGTTGATTGCTGTAGGCGGTTACGGCAGAGGCGAGCTGTTTCCGCAGTCTGATATCGACGTACTCATCCTCACTCAAGAGACGCCAGACGCAGATACGGCTGGCCAACTGGAACAGTTCGTCACGAGTCTCTGGGATACCGGACTGCAAATCGGACACAGCGTTAGGACACTGGCTGAGTGCGCGGAACTGGCAAGAAAGGACCTGACCGTGGTGACCACGATGATGGAATCCCGCCATCTCGCAGGCGACACCGGCTTGATCGAAGCGCTGGCAGAGATCATCGACCCCTCAGCCATGTGGCCGCCCAACGATTTCATTCGCGGCAAGCTAGGCGAGCAACAAAATCGCCACGACCGCTACAGCAATACCGAATATGCACTGGAACCTAACATCAAGAGTTCACCTGGCGGTCTTCGAGACCTGCAGGTCATAGAGTGGATCACACTGCGATGCTTCGGTGAGGGACTCGGCAACCTCAACGAGCCTGACTTTTTGAGCGAGACCGAGCGCGACCAGTTGCGTAATGGCCAGGAATTTCTCAGCCAGGTGCGCTTCGCGCTGCACAATATGACAGGGCGCGCTGACGACAGACTGCTGTTTGATCACCAGAAAAAGCTTGCCGGACTGTGGGGGATGGTCGATGGCGACAGGCTCGCAGTGGAGCAGTTCATGCAGGTGTATTACCGCTGGATGAAGACGCTCAGCCAGCTGAACGAGTTGCTGATTGAGGTGTTTGAGCACCGGCTGGCTGATACAGCCGATTCCGATATTCGCGTCATTGATGACGATTTCGAGGTAAGCAACAGCCGCATCAGAGCCCGGCACGACAGCGTATTTCAGGATAACCCCAGCAATTTGTTGCGGGTATTCGTGCTGATTGGCAACGACCCGTTAGTTGATCGCATCGAACCCAACACACAACGCCTGCTGCGCCGCGACTCGCCCCTTATTGACGACGCCTTCAGGGCTTCGCAGGAAAACCGTGATCTGTTTATGGACGTGCTCGGCGTGCCCTACAATATGACCAAGCAGCTAAGGCGCATGTCGCGGCACGGTGTGTTGGGCCGATACCTGCCCGCTTTTGGCAAGATCATCGGTCAGATGCAGTTCGATTTATTCCACGCCTATACCGTGGACGCGCACACGACCGAGGTCATCGCCAATACTCGCCGCTTCATGCGCGCCGACTACACCGACCGGTTCCCCGTATCGACGCGAATCGCCCGCCGTCTAAGAGACCCCAGACTGCTCTACATTGCCGCACTGTTTCACGATATCGGTAAAGGTCGGGGCGGCGATCACTCGGAGCTCGGGGCGTTGGATGCCGAGACATTCTGTACCGATCACGGTTTATCGCAGACCGACACCGAGCTAATCGTCTGGCTCGTGAAGAACCATCTCTTGATGAGCCAAATCGCCCAACGTCGGGATATCTCCGACCCCGAGGAAATCCAGCGCTTCGCCGAGATTGTCGTAACGGAGGAACGCCTCGACTATCTCTATACGCTGACCGTAGCCGATATCGCTGGCACTAACCCTGAGCTCTGGAACGCCTGGCGTGCCTCACTGATGCGCCAGCTGTATACCGAGACTCGTCGCGCCTTGAGCCGCGGTCTAGATAATCCCCTCGATCGAGAGCAGGTCATTCAAGACACCAAACGCAGTGCCGCTGACGCGTTGGAGTACCGGGGCTTCCTCGAAGATGAGCTGACAGGGCTCTGGTCTACCCGGGGCGAGGACTATTTTCTCAGGGAGCGCGCCGAAGATATCGCCTGGCATACCGAGGCCATCGCGGACCACAACCACGAACATGGCGCATTGGTGCTGGTGCGTCAGGCCGGCGAGTCGCCTATCGGTAATGCGACCCAGATTTTTGTGCACACGCTGGACGAGCCTAGTACCTTCGCCCGGATCTGCGCAGCGCTTGAGACGCTGGACCTCACCATCCACGACGCGCGCATCTACAGCGATACCAGTGGCAGCACCCTCGATACCTTCTTTGTCCTAAAGAGCGATGGGGCCTCGCTCGATAGTCATCCGGATACTTTTCTGGAGATCGAAGCCAGAATTCGCCAACACCTCAGCGAATCGGAGCTGAAATCCGTTTCCCGACATACGCCCAGAACGGTCAAAGCCTTCACTATTCCCACCACCGTCGAGTTCTCACAAGATGAGACTAGTCAACTGACGACGCTCGAAGTCACTACCGCTGACCGGCCCGGATTATTGGCGCGGCTGGGGTCGGTGCTGTCGCGATACGATGTTTCGGTGCAGGGCGCCAAGATCCAAACTCTGGGCGAGCGCGTCGAGGATATCTTTTTCCTCGCCGATGCGGCAGGCGGTCAATTACAGGATGATTTGCTACTGGCCGCGCTTGAAAACGACCTTATCGAGGCTTTGGGCGCCGGTCAGCAGGAAGACAACGGCATATCGGAGTTGAGTATTTGAATACCGGTCTGAATACGCTGCACCCCTACCCCTTTGAAAAGCTGGGGCAACTCTTTGAGGGCCTCTCCCCCTCCGATCAGCCGCTCATTCCGCTCACCATCGGTGAGCCGCAGCATGGTCCGCCCGAGAGGGTGACCGAGTTACTGAGTGAGCACGCAGTGCTGGTGGCGCAGTACCCCGCCACAGCAGGTCGACCTCAACTTCGCGCTACGATCGGCGATTGGCTGGAGCGTCGTTTTCATCTGCCCTCACTGGATGCCGACCGACATGTCCTGCCCCTTAATGGCACGAGAGAGGGTCTCTTTGCCGTGGCACAGACACTGGTGACCCACGGTAAACCGGGCGCGGTGCTATGCCCGAATCCGTTCTATCAGATCTATGAGGGCGCGGCGCTACTGGCGGGCACCGAACCCATCTTGCTCAATTGCGATGCCAGTAAGGGCTTTCTGCCGGATTTTGACTCGGTGACTGAAGAACAGTGGCATGCCTGCCAGCTTTTGTTTATCTGCACTCCGGGGAACCCCGCCGGCGCGGTGATGTCCCGGGAGGGACTGCAAAAACTGATTACTTTGGCGCAGGAGCACGATTTCGTGATCGCCAGTGACGAGTGCTACAGCGAGATCTACCCGGATGAGCAACATCCTCCCGCGGGATTGCTTGAAGCCGCCGCCACGATGGGCAATACCGACTACCGGCACTGTCTGTGT
>CAXEVD010000118.1:0-5640 GCA_963999395.1 uncultured Halieaceae bacterium | reverse complement strand
CAAAGGTGAACAAAAGTGGTCGATCGTAATCAAATTTCTTGAGCACCCACATTGCGGTGAAACAGCCGCCAAAAGACAACAGCACACACCAGGCAATGACTTGAGCGGCCCAATTGCCATCCAACCCGGCCGCCTCGGCGGCGAGCTCAATGTTGGACCAATAAGCACCAATATTGATGTACGCGATGACGATCGCGCCAATCCCCACCCATGCGAGCAGCGTCGGTCGTTGCGCCCCTGTGGGAGTATTTTGAGCGGTAGTGGGCGGATGTGTCGTGGGGATGAGTCGCACGAAAGGAAGTGTGACCACGTAGGTGGCGATAAAGAACAGGTAGATGCCGTTCATCGACAGGTGCGGTATCAGCTGCAGTTCCAAAAACTGCGAGATGGCGAAGGCCAAGAGCATCCAGTTAAACGCCTCTCGTGGCTTGGAGTGCGCCCCCAAACCTGCCACTGCGACCGCGGTGTAGAGACCGGCGCCCAGCCCCGCGACAAATCGCAAGATTAGGGTCGTCTCGTAATCGACGTACTGGGTGCACAACCCGTTAGCAATGATTGACAGTGCAATACCGAGGTAGGTGAGGGTTTGTCGACTCCACGAGCGAATCAAGAAGCTGGTCAACACTGCGCCAATGAAAAGCCCCAAAAGGTCTGAAGAGGCAACGCGGTTGACCTCAACCTCGGTAAACTCGAGCTGATCGACCCAGGCACCGTTAATCGCCGGTAGCGCCACCAGGACGCTGTAACCCACCAGCGTCATAAAGAGGCTCAGCAGGAATGGCCCTCTGGCGTCAAACGGATTGGCTTGGCTCGATGTGGCGGCAGCGGAATCGGTCACAGAAAACTCCCGTGGTGCGTGTACCCGCAACGCGCGGGCGCGGCCTACTCTCGCACCCGTTTGCGCGCAACGCAACGGTTGTTAATGTGAGGGGCGCGAGAATCTGGCACACTTTCTCCGCATTTTGTGAGCTGTATGCCTGTTGTTCGAGACTGAATGGATGAATGACCAAAGCCCAAGAGCTGTCTTTGAGCGCGCCGTGTCGCTTCTCAAAGGGGGCGCCCGGCAGGAAGCGGAATCTCTATGCCGCGATATGCTCGAGCGAGACCCGGGAGATATTAATTTTGTCTCTCTGCTGGGCTCTATCCTCGCCACGCGCGGTGCACAAGAGGAAGCTGTAGATTTACTGAGTCGCGCTGTGAAGGCTGCCCCCGGGCACGCCAAGGCGCGCGAGGATTTAGGCACGCTGTTATTGAATCTGGATCGGGTAGAGGAGGCGCTCCCGCACCTCGAGCGCGCTCAGGAACTTCGACCACCTCATGCTCCACTCAAGAGCAAGCTGAGCGCTGCTTATCAGCGATTGGGGCGGTCTGACGACGCACAACGACTCCGCAATGAAGCCGCCTCGCTATCGCCGACGCAGGCCAAGCTTGATGAAGCCACGCGTCTTTTTGTTAAAGGGCAGTTCAGAGAGTCGGAAAAGTTGGCTCAGGAGCTGGTCCGTGAAAATCCCCACGACGTCAACGCGGCATTGCTACTGGCAAGATTAGCGATGATGGCTAACTGCTATGAGGACGCGCGCGAAATTCTGGAGCGGATCGTGGACAAGCAGCCACGATTCATCGCTGCCTGGCACGATCTGGGTACCGTGCTCAAAGAGTGTCATGAGTACGAGGAAGCAGTTGCGGTTCTGGAAAAAGCGCTGACGCTCGAGCCCGAGAACGCGCTCACACATTATTACCACGGCGCGGCGCTGGCGATGGCTGCCAGACCCGCAGAGGCCGTCGAATCCTACGAGAAGGCCGTCGGTATTGATCCCGAGCTACCGGGCGCTCACATTGGACTGGGACATGTCCTCAAGACAGTGGGCGACCAGGAGGGTGGTATTGCCGCCTATCGTCGCGCCATCCAGTTGCGACCCAACTTTGGCGAAACCTACTATAGCCTTGCCAATCTAAAGACATTTCGTTTTACAGAACAGGATGTCGAGGCAATGAGCCAGCGCCTCGCCAATGAATCGTTGCCTGTTGAGTGCCGCGTCCATTTTGCGTTTTCGTTAGGCAAAGCCTTCGAAGATCAGAAGGATTTTGATCGGGCGTTTGAGCATTACGCCCTTGCCAACCAGTTGCACCGTGACACGATTGCCTATGATCCGGTACAAACGGGTGTGGCCCACGAGAGGATGCGCGAGGTGTTCAGTGCCGATTATTTCGCTAACCGGGGTGCTGAGTCCGGATGTCAAAGCGCCGATCCTATCTTCATTGTAGGCTTGCCGCGATCTGGCTCGACATTGTTGGAACAGATTTTGGCCAGCCATTCTATGGTCGATGGCACCAGCGAATTACCCGATATTTCCATGATTGCTCAAGGGCTGACACAACCCCGATCAGGACAGGCGTTTCCCCGCTGTATGCCTGATCTAAGCGAAGACGCAGTCAGGGGGCTGGGTGGGCAGTACCTAGACCAAACACGGCGTCATCGCGCCTCAGCGCCTTTTTTTACCGACAAGATGCCGAACAACTTTGCCTACGTAGGGTTCATCAAGGCCATTCTGCCCAATGCCAAGATCATTGATGCCCGCCGGCACCCCATGGATAGTTGCTTTGGTTGCTTCAAGCAGCACTTTGCCAAAGGGCAAACCTTTACCTACGACCTGTTTGAACTGGGCGAGTTCTATCTCGAGTACTGTGAACTCATGGACCACTGGAATGCTGTGTTACCGGGAGCTGTGCTTCACGTGCAGTACGAAGAGGTTGTTGCTGACCTCGACACGCAGGTCCGCAGGATTCTCGACTTTTGCGGTCTGCCTTTTGAGGAAAGCTGCGTGAACTTCCACGAAACCGAGCGCGCCGTGAGGACAGCAAGTTCCGAGCAGGTGCGCCAACCGATTTATTCGGGGTCCTTGCAGACCTGGAAGCGTTACGGCGAACATCTTGATGGCTTGAGAGAGATTCTGGAGCCTGTTTTCCCTGAGTTGCCGGCATCTCAAGCATGACGCTCCAGTTACCCAAACTGGTTGCGACCTCGGTAGTGAGAGGATCCGAGAAAGGACAAAGTCACGGAGGGGTGTACCTCATCGATTTTGCCGAACAGCGGGTCGAGCAGAAGATTGACTGGAATACGGGCGATATTGATTTTGCCGGCCGCGGTTGGGACCGAGGGCTTCGCGGAATCGAATTCACAGACGATGCGATGTGGATTGCCGCTAGCGATGAACTGTTTTGCTATTCGCCTGATTTTCAATTGATTGATTCCTACCGCAACGACTATTTGCGTCACTGTCACGAAATCTGCCGTCGGGATAATTTGCTATTTCTCACCTCTACCGGCTTCGATTCGCTTCTGGCGTTCGATCTGAATCAGCGTGCGTTTGTCTGGGGCCTTTATCTCTCAAAGAACGGGCAAGACTGGGTAGGGCAGGCGTTTGACCCGAGAACCCGGGGCGGCCCAGCATTCGTCAATTCCTATCACCTGAATATGGTGCGGGTGGATCAGGATGGGGTGTCTTTCAGCGGACTTAACACACAGGCGCTGCTCGCCTTGTCGTCTGATCTGTCGGTATCCGAGATCTGCAGCCTACCCAGAGGTTGCCACAATGCTATGCCTTTCCAGCAGGGCATCCTTCTCAACGATACCGCAGCTGATGTAGTTCGCTTTGTTTCGCGGTCTGATGACCACATTGCGGTCTCAGTGCCCACTTTTCCGGTCGAGGAGCTTGAGTTCAGAGGCGTAGATGACTCACGAATCGCCCGTCAGGGGTTTGGTCGCGGGCTGTGCGTTATTGACGATCGCCTTATCGCGGCTGGGTCCTCACCCTCGACAGTGTCTATCATCGATATAGAGAAGGGGAAGCGGCTCACGGCGGCCAACCTGACAATGGATATCCGCAACGCTATCCATGGACTCGAATGTTGGCCAAAGAATTGGTAATAAGAAGAAGGGCGCCTAGGCGCCCTTCTTCTTATGTCTTGCCGTGGTCAGAAGTAATGCCGGATAGTCAGAGAGTAGTTTCTAGGCCGGATCACAGCAGAACTATTTCGACCCCACACTGTGTCAAAGTCAGTCGTATCTTGATAAGTGATACCGCGCTCGTCAGTGATGTTGCCAAGCCTCAGCTGCGCTGACCAATCGCCATTTTCCCAAGTAATCATGGCATCAGTAACGTCATAGTCACCTTGCCGAAGGTCAGGCAAAGTTTCGCCGCGAGTTCGAGGTGAGGTAAATGAATCAGTCAGCTGGTTTAGCGATTCGCCAACATGGCTGTGTTGAAGGCGTATAGCACCAGTTCCGCCGAACATATTGAAACCTGAATACTCTGCGTAGAGGTAGAAGCTAGTATCAGCAAATAGAGGCAGTTCTGATTGAGCATCCAAACCTGATGGCACAGTTCCACCTATGGCGCGCGGCTCAGGATATTCCTGTGCGGCGTTTACATACGCGTCGTTGATTTCCGTCATGTTGAAGCCGATTTCAAAGTTGTCATTGAGTAACGCCTTAAGCTCTAAGTCGTAGCCCTCTACCTCAGCGTTACCGACGTTACCCACGACTATCTGGAAGGGGATGTTAGGATATGCACCACCGCTTAAGCTTCCAAGCTGGTTGCTGGGGTCAGTCACCTCAATCTGCATATCTTTCCACTTCATGGTGTAGAAAACGGCATTGAAGATAATAGAGCCGTCTGCAAAGGTAGATTTGAGGCCGAACTCAGTATTTTCTAAAGTATCTGAGCCATAGTTAACTGGCAGAGTTGGCCCACCAAGGTCCAAGCCACGTCCCCGATTGGTACCACCAACCCTGAACCCCTCCGAGTAAACCCCATAAACCATGATGTCTTCGGTAACTTGGAGTTCCAGACCATATTTGGGGGTAAAACCATCGTCTTTCGCTGTTCGGTCCGGTAGCTGGCGATCTACTCTCGCATCGGGCCGCTCTACCGTGTAACTAAGGTCTCTCTCTACCTCGTACCAACGGCCACCCAAAAGTACAGTCAACCGATCCTCGAGGACCTCGACATCCACTTCACCGAATATTGCTTTATCCGTGCGGTCTGTGCCCTGATACGAGTTCCACCAAACGTCGGTAGGTGCTATCCCAGGGTAGTAATAACTCCACGTTTCAAACGCTGGGGAGTTTCTATAACCATCTTCATATGTATAGAAGTCCCAGAATTCTTCCGTCTCATTCCAAAAGCCGCCCAGAGTCCAATCTATTAGGTCAGTGCT
Organism: uncultured Halieaceae bacterium; assembly: GCA_963999395.1. Taxonomy (GTDB): domain Bacteria; phylum Pseudomonadota; class Gammaproteobacteria; order Pseudomonadales; family Halieaceae; genus Luminiphilus. The sequence continues at coordinate 420 of CAXEVD010000118.1, read as the reverse complement.
TCCAGAGAGACGTATCTCTTGTGTCAGACTCTCGTTCGTCTGATCATTGGTGAGGTAACCGGTTGGGTCCAGCCCAAAGTCGTACGTAGCGTATCCGTAGTAAATCCCAAAGGAGTAGTGAAAGTAAGCTGCATAGGATTGAGTATCGTTGGCATAAAACATCTCACGATCGTAATACGAAGTAGCCGATACCAGCTTTGCGAAGCCCAAATCACCCTCGATGATCAGGCTTGTCTGAGTCCACTCATCGGTCCGTATTTCTTTATTAAACTTGATCGTTTGAAGGTCGCCAATGCTTGGATCAAAGTCGTTATAGGCGTCGGCCTCGAGGTCTTGATAGTTGACCGTGCCGGTCACGGTCCAGTTGTCATTGACCAACCAGCGGACAGAGGCCCGAGCGCCCATCCACTCGACCTCGTT
>CAXEVD010000117.1:0-5650 GCA_963999395.1 uncultured Halieaceae bacterium | reverse complement strand
TCAGCAACGCAGTTTTGGTTTTATCCAAAGCAAGCACTGCCCCCAGATTGGTGGCAATAAAACTGTTCCCTGCCTTGGCCGTCAGCGACGTAACCATGACCACGAAATTGCCACCCTTTGACATCTTCACCAATTGGGTTCTGATTTCACGAAAGGTATTCAGAACCTCTTTATTGGGCATACTGGCATTGATGATCTTTCGCGCCGTCAGCTCATCCGGTGTCATATGGCCCAATTCAGCCATATTACTGATACGGGAGCTGTTCGCGGGCACTCAGGAAGCGCGCTCAAGGGGCTACAAGCCCGGTCGCTTCAGTTTTAACGTCCGCGGCGGGCGCTGCGAGGCCTGCCAGGGCGACGGGGTCACAAAAGTCGAGATGCATTTTCTCCCCGATATCTATGTGCCCTGCGATGTGTGCAAGGGCAAGCGCTATAACCGGGAAACACTGGAGATCAAATTCAAGGATCTCAATATTTCGGAGGTGTTGAACCTGACGGTAGAAGACGCGCTGTCTTTCTTTGAAGCGGTACCGGCTATTCATCGCAAACTGCAAACGCTGATGGACGTTGGGCTTTCCTATATTCGCCTCGGCCAGGCTGCGACCACGCTGTCGGGGGGCGAAGCGCAGCGGGTCAAGCTGTCGCGTGAACTCTCCAAGCGCGACACGGGTAACACGCTCTACATTCTTGATGAGCCCACGACTGGCCTGCACTTTGAGGATATCCGTCAGTTACTGGAAGTGCTCCATAGGCTGAGAGACGGTGGCAACACGGTGGTGATCATCGAGCACAATCTGGATGTCATCAAAACGGCTGACTGGCTCATCGATCTAGGCCCCGAGGGGGGTTCTGGCGGCGGGCAGATCATTGCCACGGGCACACCTGAAGACGTTGCAGCGACCAAAGCCTCTCATACAGGGCATTTTCTCGCACCTCTGCTCCCTGCGCCGAAAAGATCGACCACCAAAAAGGCGACTGCCAAAGCTAGACCCAAGGCGGCCTGAGAGGAAATTGAAATCAGGGTAACGATGCTCGATCTCCAGCCCAGAACCTTAAACCTTCGCAGAGGGAGGCGCCCTGCAGTCAGGCGCGGGCAGGCATAAAAAAGCCCGGCTTGTGCCGGGCTTTTTTATCTTTCAACGGATAGCGTTCAGAACTTAAAAGTGCCTCGCACCCCAAATACTGCGCCTTCCTCCATGAACCAAGTGTGGCTGCCTGCCAAGACTGGAGTATCGAAGCTTTGTTGGAAAGCAACCTCGTCGAAGATGTTGCGACCGTAGGCCATGATTTCCCAATTATCGGCGCTCACACCGATGCGAGCATTGACCTTCGTGTAGGCGTCAATCACGTCATAGGGGTCAGCATCACCTGCAGAATCAAACTCGTCTCGGTAATTGACGTCAACGCCACCAAACCACTCCAAGTTACCCATCGGGATTCGAACGTCAACAAAGGCGTTGCCGCTCCACTCAGAGGCATATAGCGTTCGATACCCTGTCAAGTCATTGCTGGTAGCACCTGCTGGGGTTCCGCAGGCGCTATCTACATCTAACTGGATCGCGTCACAGGGGCCATCTTTAAAATCCCCATAGGAGGCGTCGAGGTAGGCTGCGTTAATACCCACTCGGATGGTGTCCGTCATCTGGAACAACCAATCCACCTCCAGGCCTTCCACTTCAGACGACGCAGCGTTCTTCACCGAGAAGCCTACCCCCTTGAAGATAGTGGTCTGGAGATCGTTATACTCAGAGTAAAACGCGGCCCAGTTCAGTCGCATACGGCCATCCATGAACTCGTGCTTACCGCCGATCTCGATGGACTCCACCGACTCATCGTCAAACTCGAAGTCCTCGTTTGGGACTGTCGAAACAAAGCTGTTGGCCTGGAAGCCATTGTCGACAACGGGCGGAATCGGTGGCACACCGACCGGGATATTGCCAGGGTTGCCATCGTCCGCAGCACTGAAACCGCCAGACTTAAAGCCCTCTGAGTAGGTCACGTAGAGCATGGTGTTGTCACTGACGTCCCACTGCAGATTCACCGAGGGTGAAAAGTCATCAGTTTTGCGGCTCCCAGTCCAGTACTTCTGGTAGGTATTAAAGTTGGAGGAGTACACTACCGCCAACCAATTGTTGTAGGCAGCACATTGCCCCATGGTGCCGCCCTCTAAATTACCGGTAAGACCGCAAAGGCTGTCGCCAAGCTTCTGATCACTGACAGCGTCCTTTTCTTCCTCGGTGTAGCGCACACCAACGGTCAGACGCACTGCTTCAGTCAGGTCATAGGTGCCCTGCGCAAACAGCGCCCAAGAGTCAGTATCTTGAGAAAACGCGTGGTTGCGCGCGGCCTGATTCGCCGTATAGACGCCATAACCCGGTATACCGTTCAAAGGGCTGTTAGCGGTCAAAGATGTCATCAGGTTCTGCGGCATTGCTGCCGCCGCTTCTGGAGGCAGACCGTTAGCTAAGGCGACAAACGCTGGGAAAAGGCCGTCAAAATTAGTGTCGATCACCACCTGGCCCTGCATGTCGAGCTCGTTCTGATCGATATAGCCCCCTACCGTGTAGGTAAAGCGATCGCCGATATCGGCGGCCCAGCGGACCTCCTGGCTGAACTGATCAAAATCGTGGATATCTGAGCGGTCGATAAACTGTAACGGTAACCAGTCTACGTCAACGTCGTCGAAATACTCGTAAGCCGCAAAACCAGTAACGGAGGTCAAGGTGCCGCCGCCAAGCTCCCAGGTCAGCGTCAGTGACATGTTCTCCACTTCATCCTCACTACTGTCCGGACGAAGTCCAATGCCAATGCCGTCATCTTTACTGCGACCGTAGTTGTTGTCCTTGTAAGTCGTGAAATCTTGACCGGCAATGCCCGGGAAGTCAGGGAAAAAGATGTCCATGATCGTGTAGGCTGTATTGGCAAAAGCACTTCGATTGGGTACTTGCGCGTTCCGCTCCGCGGGGCTCAAATAACGCCAGGTCGCGCTGTTTGCGCCATCACGATCGCGTTCCATATAGGTGTATTTGAAGTTTGCAGAGAACGATTCACTGGGCTCCCACACGAGGGTCAACCGGCCTCCAAACTCATCAATCGCACCCTCGTCTTGATCAAGGTAGGCGTTATAGACGTAACCGTCCGTCTCACGGCTGCGCAGGGCAAGGCGCGCGGCAAAGGTCTCACCGCCCCCCTGAATAAAGCCCTCCGCGATGCTGCCACCATTTTCTTCGATGGAGACGTTGACCTCACCCGAGGCGCCTTCACCGATCACCGGAGAGGCACTAGTGATATTGATGGCACCTGCCACCGTGTTCTTACCGAATAGCGTGCCCTGAGGTCCGCGCAGCACCTCCACACGCTCGACGTCTAGGAGTGCAGAACGGTACTGGCGGCCTCGACCGAGATAAACGCCATCAAGATACATACCCACCGACTGCTCAAAGCCACGGTTATTACCGGAGCCAATACCGCGCATGTAGATGTTTGTATTAACGGAAGCTTCAGCAATGTGAAGGCTGGGAATAAAATCAGCCAACGCAGAAAAATTGAGGATGGTGTTGTCCTGAATCTTTTCGCCGCTCACCGTGCTGATAGAAATCGGTACGTCTTGCAGGCTCTCAGCGCGCTTCTGCGCCGTCACAATGACTTCTTCCAGCTGCGCCTGTGCCGTCAAACTGATGGGCAGGCAGGCGGCAGCCGCGAATTGATACAGCTTATTGCGTGATCGCTTCATAGGTCGTGGTTCTCTCATGGATTGTTGTCGTTTTAAACGCTGACAGGGACTTGCGCCCTGTTTTTTGGCTCGCGTACGATACCGGTGTTAACCGCAGACTGCAAGCTACGCTATCCCATCTTTAACTAACTGATTTATAGAACTTAAATCTATTAAATGGTCAGGCGATAGTCATGCCACCAACCGACTAAATCGCGCCTTATTCGACCTCACATGTCACTGGCAGATCCAGAACTTATTTCGCTATCGCCGAATCAACAGGGTGCTATATAACGGGCAATAAGAAGCCCCCGCGGGGATGCCGGCGGGGGCTCGTCGAACTGGACGAATCAGTCCTCGGCGGACTCTTCTACCACCTCTTCGTCTTCAATTTCGGGCTGAGGTCGGTCCACCAGCTCCACAAACGCCATCGGCGCCTTGTCACCAGCGCGGAAACCACACTTTAGAATCCGAATGTAACCGCCCGGTCGCTCCTGATAGCGGGGACCCAGCTCCTCAAACAACTTACCCACTGCAGCCTTGGAGCGCGTGCGGTCAAAGGCTAGACGCCGATTGGCAACGCTGTCTTCTTTAGCCAGCGTGATTAGCGGCTCGGCATAGCTGCGAAGCTCCTTTGCCTTGGGCAGGGTCGTCTTGATCAGCTCGTGCTCCACCAGAGACACCGTCATGTTGCGGAACATGGCTTTCCGGTGCGAGCTGTTGCGATTCAGTTGTCGTCCGCTATGACGATGACGCATGACTCTATTCCTTCCAAATGATGCCCGGCCTAACCGGGCGTTATTCCTTATCAGACGCTGAGCAGTCGCTCATCGTTCTTCAGGCTCGCGGGTGGCCAAGCTTCCAAACGCATGCCCAAAGACAGGCCCCGTGATGCGAGCACGTCCTTGATTTCGGTCAGCGACTTCTTACCCAGGTTCGGGGTCTTGAGCAGCTCGACCTCGGTGCGCTGCACCAGATCGCCGATGTAATAAATGTTCTCCGCCTTGAGGCAATTGGCTGAGCGAACAGTCAGCTCCAGATCGTCGACCGGTCGCAGCAGAATCGGATCGACTTCTTCAGCAGCCTCTGTCGCTGCTGCCTGCGCTTCGCCCTCGAGGTCCACGAAAACCGCCAGCTGCTGCTGCAGAATAGTGGACGCGCGACGGATCGCTTCTTCCGGATCCAACGTTCCGTTGGTCTCCAGATCGATGATCAGCTTGTCGAGGTCAGTGCGCTGCTCGACCCGCGCCGAATCCACCACATAACTCACGCGACGAATCGGCGAGAACGACGCATCCAACGGCAAACGGCCAATGGAGCGGGTTTCCTCTTCCGGGTTTTCACGTGCGTCGGCCGGCGAGTAACCGCGACCGCGCTGCACCAACAATCGAATCGACAGCGGTGTCTTGTCCGTCACCGTGCAAATCACGTGATCTGGATTGGAGATCTCCACGTCGTGATCGACCTGAATGTCGGCGGCAGTGACCGTACAGGGGCCCTGTGCGGACAGCGTCAGCTGCGCGGAGTCCTTGCCGTTCAGCGACAGCGCGACACCATTCAGGTTCAACAGGATTTCAATCACATCCTCCTGAACACCTTCAATCGCCGAGTATTCGTGCTCAACACCGTCGATTCGCACCGAGGTAATCGCAAAGCCTTCCAATGAGGAAAGCAACACCCGTCGAAGTGCATTGCCGACGGTAAGACCATAACCAGGCTCCAAGGGGCGAAATTCAAATTTCCCCTCGAAATCTGTTGAGTCTATCATTATAACTTTATCGGGCTTCTGAAAATTAAGTAATGCCATAATATCTTTGCATTTTGAGGCAGCAATAGACCCAGTTATTATAAATAAAACTTTATTCATCAAACTTTATAGCCAGTATGTATCGCTACAATTCCATTAAATAAATTAATTGATTTTACTTCTTCGAAACC
>CAXEVD010000116.1:0-5685 GCA_963999395.1 uncultured Halieaceae bacterium | reverse complement strand
GCAGGGATCGTGATGAGCGCTTCGCGTCGCTTCATGGGGCAGACATCGCCTACGCGGAGGCGTTGGCGCCCGCGGCGTTCTCGGGAATGATTCAGCGCTCGGAGACTGACTGGGAGGTTATCCGGCTCCCGGCGGAAGATGATCCGATGCTGGCGCGTATCGAGCGAATCCGCAATCAGGAGTATCTGTTTTGCGACACCATTGATGAGCAGTACGTTGACATGGTGGACCGGGTGGGCCCTACCTATCGTCTATGGCGTGCGGCCACGCTGGAACAGACCGAGTGGCTAGAGCGTTATCAGAAACGCGCAGCGACGCGCACAGGCAGCGCTGGCGACAGTGAGTTCACGCGCATGCAGGCAGAGTATGCGGCCTATCGGTCGTTTCGGATTCAGGAGCAGGCACTGTTTGAATTGGCAGAGGCCTTTGACGGCGAGGCGCGGCCCACGGTGATTCGAACACAGGATCAAGTGTTTCGTCTGGAGGGGGCCCTTGATACGCAATACGACGCGTGGCGCGCCTTGTTGCGCGATATTTACTTGATAGAGACTGGAGGCCAGGCACTGTGACCCACGCATTTCTTGCCACCTGCCCTGCGGGTGTCGGGGTCTATCTGGCGCAAGAGCTTGAGGGTCTCGGGGCGCAGCAGATCGTCGAGCGGCCCGTGGGTGTCTCCTTTGAGGGTGGGCTGGGGTTGGCGTATCGCGCCTGCCTCTGGAGCCGCATGGCGAATCGCATCATCCTTCAGCTGGGTGCGGCGCAGGCAGACTCTGCTGACGAACTCTATGAAGCGACCCGGCAGATCGACTGGACAGCGCACCTCGCAGCCACCAGTTCTCTGTTGGTCGACTTTGCGGGGCGCAGCGCCGATGTGCGGAACGCACAGTTCGGCGCGCAGCGCATCAAGGACGCGATCGTCGATCAGTTTCGTGAGAAAGGCATGGGACGTCCCTCGGTCGACCTGAAGCAGCCCGATGTTCGCGTTTTTGCGCGCTTGAGCAAGGGCCGCCTTATGCTCGGCATCGATCTCAGTGGGGATAGCCTCCACCGTCGCGGTTACAGACATGACGGGGGGGTGGCGCCGCTCCGAGAAAATATTGCCGCGGCAGCACTCTGGGCCGCGGGCTGGCCGGAAAGAAGTCGGCAGGGAGAGGCTTTACTCGATCCGATGTGTGGTTCTGCCACGCTTCTGCTGGAGGGTGCCTTGATGGCGCTGGACCGTGCCCCGGGATTGAATCGGAAGCGTTTCGGATTCCACGGCTGGACGGGTCATGACGAGGACCAATGGCGCGCTGTTCGCTCGAACGCAGATGAGCGCGCTGCGACGCCGCCAGCGCATCAGTTGGATATCAGGGGCTACGACGGCGACATGCAAGCGGTTCGGCGATGTCAGGACAATATCGGGCGTCTTGGTCTCGAAGACATCGTGCGTATCCGTTGCAAAGACCTCGCTTTAGTAAGCCGACCGACACACCGGGATTTCTCGAGGGGCGTGCTGGTCACTAACCCGCCTTGGGGGGAGCGCATGGGGCAAGCAGATGCGCTGCCGCATCTCTATAACGCCTTGGGTGAACGAATCAGTATGGCATTCGATAACTGGCTGGCCGTGGTGCTAACCTCTGAGCTGTCGCTCGGCAAGGCCGTGGGCCTGCGAGCCGACAAGCGCCATCGCTTTCATAATGGGCGACTCGATTTGCACTGTCTCCAGTTTCAGCTCGGCCCTGAGAATCGATTCCGATCATTGCAGCAGGACGCAGAGTATGGGTCTGGGGCGCAAACGACTGCGCCTCAAGCACTGTCTCAGGCCGGTCAAATGGTCGCTAACCGGTTGCGAAAAAACCTGAAGCGCCTGACGCCCTGGCTCAGACGAGAAGACGTCACCTGTTATCGGGTGTATGACGCGGACATCCCGGAGTATGCCGCGGCGATCGATGTGTACGAAGGTCGGTTACACATTGCCGAGTATGCGGCGCCCAAAGAGATTCCCGAGCAGAAAGCGGCAGAGCGCTTTGCAGACCTTGTGGCGGGCGCGCGAGACGTCTTCGGGGCCACCTCTAGCGAGGAGGTTGCGGTAAAGCAGCGCCTGCGCCAGAGAGGGCGGGATCAGTATCAGCGCCTGGAGACCACCCGTGAGCGGTTTGTTGTCCGGGAGGGGAGGGTCAAGGTGTTGGTTAATTTGCACGATTATCTGGATACCGGTCTGTTCCTCGACCACCGGCCGCTCCGAACGTGGCTGGGGAGGGAGTCCAGCGGCGGGCACTTCCTCAATTTGTTCAGCTATACCGGAGTTGCCACACTGCATGCGGCCCTAGGTGGCGCGACCACCAGTACCAGTGTCGACAGCTCTGCCACCTATCTCGACTGGTTCAATGCCAATTTGGCGCTAAACGGCTTATCGGAACGCCAGCACCGGGGCGTCCGTGCCGATGTCAGGGACTGGCTGTCAGAGGAAACTCGCAATTACGACGTGATCATGGTGGATCCCCCGTCTTTTTCCAACTCCAAGGGTCAGGCCGACTTTGACGTGCAGCGGGATCATCTCTCCCTGCTGCAGCTGGCGATGGCTCGGCTCAGCGACGAAGGGGTGCTCTACTTTTCCACTAACCATCGCAAATTTGTATTGGACCCGGCGGTAGAACAGACATGGCAGGTGCAAGACGTCACGCAGGATTCAATCCCCGAAGATTTCTCCCGTAATCAGCGCATTCATTACTGCTGGCGCCTGACCCACAGCTGACAACCCGACGAGAAAGCGGTCCTGAAACGATGAATCCTGGGGCGTTGAGGTCAGTGGCTATGGGGCCGTAGCGCCTTTATTGGCCTTGCTTCGGTGCTATACTTCTCGCTTTTTTTAGGCGCAGCGTCCGCCGAAATCCGCTTGTCGGGTTGGCGGCCTCTGCGTTCGTTGCCTTTTGGGATCACAGTTCATGGCGAAAACGCTATACGACAAACTTTGGGACGCGCACCTCGTGGAGGAGCGCGAAGACGGCACGGCGCTCATTTATATCGATCGTCACCTGCTACACGAGGTGACATCGCCCCAGGCCTTTGAGGGTCTCACCCATGCCAACAGGGGCTTGTGGCGGCGTAGCGCCAACCTCGCGGTGCCTGATCATAATGTGTCGACGCTCAAGAGTGAGCGCGAGGCGGGCTTGGACGCGCTATCCGACGTCGTGTCTCGCGTTCAGTTGCAGACCCTCGATGATAATTGCGAGGCCTTCGACGTGGTGGAGATCCCGCTGAACGATGTGCGGCAGGGGATTGTCCATGTCATGGGTCCCGAGCAGGGTGCGGTGCTGCCCGGTATGACCGTGGTCTGCGGTGACTCCCATACCTCAACTCATGGGGCTGCGGGCGCGCTGGCGCACGGCATTGGCACGTCGGAAGTCGAGCACGTTATGGCCACCCAGTGTTTGATTCAGCGCAAAATGAAGAACTTCCGGGTAGAGGTCACAGGTCGCCTGCCTGAGGGCGCGACCGCCAAGGATATCGCCCTAGCGGTAATCGGTGAGATCGGTACAGCAGGTGGCACCGGCTACGCGCTGGAGTTCACGGGATCGGCGATTCGCGAACTGACGATGGAAGGCCGCATGACGCTGTGCAACATGGCCATTGAGGCCGGTGCTCGCTGTGGCTTGGTGGCGGTCGATGAGGTAACGCTGGATTATTTCCGGGACAAACCGCTATCCCCGAAAGGCGCGCAGTGGGAGGCGGCAGAGGCTTGGTGGCGGACGCTTCACAGTGATGACGGTGCTGTCTTCGATCGCAGCATTACGCTCGATGGCGACGCCATTGCACCTCACGTGACCTGGGGTACCTCACCCGAGATGGTCACTTCGGTGCATGGACGGGTGCCCACCATGGCGGAAATGCCCGATGAGACGGCGCGGCTTGGGTTGTCCAGGGCCCTCGAATACATGGGGCTTGAGGAGGGTATGGCGATCTCCGAAATCAGGCCTGATGCGGTGTTCATTGGTTCCTGCACCAATTCGCGCATTGAAGATCTCAGAGCCGCTGCCCAGGTGCTCGAGGGGCGTAAAGTCGCGCCCTCCATCCGCAAGGCGCTGGTGGTGCCGGGCTCAGGACTGGTCAAGGCCCAGGCAGAGGCAGAGGGACTGGATCGCATTTTTATTCAGGCCGGTATGGAGTGGCGGGAGCCCGGCTGCTCGATGTGTTTGGCGATGAACGCAGACCGCCTGCTTCCAGGTGAGCGATGTGCCAGCACCTCCAATCGCAACTTTGAGGGCCGACAAGGCAGTGGCGGCCGGACGCACCTGGTCAGCCCAGCTATGGCGGCGGCTGCAGCGGTGGCGGGCCATTTTGTGCCGGTGGAAACGGCTAGCTCTGCAGTAGTGGAGGGCGGCTGATGAAACCATTTACCGTGCATAGCGGGCTCGTCGCACCCATGGATCGCGCTAACGTCGATACCGATCTCATGATTCCAAAGCAGTTCCTCAAATCGATCAAGCGATCGGGGTTCGGCCCGAATTTATTTGATGAGCTCCGATATCTTGATGAGGGGCAGCCCGACGCGGATAACAGTTCACGGCCGTTGAATCCCGATTTTCCGTTGAATATGCCGTGCTACCAGGGCGCCTCGATCTTGCTCGCCCGGGAGAATTTTGGCTGCGGTTCGAGCCGTGAGCATGCCGCCTGGGCGATGGAAGATTTCGGCTTTCGTGCCGTCATTGCCCGGAGTTTTGCCGATATCTTTCGCTCGAATGCACTCAAAAATGGCATCCTGCCGATAGTGCTTCCCGTGGATCAGGTTGATACGTTGTTTAGTGCCCTGCGTGCTGAAGAGGGCTATACCCTGACGATTGACCTCGAGGCTTGCACGATTCTTTTACCCGATGGTGCGCTTTGGTCGTTTGAGATCGATGCGTTTCGCCGCGACTGTCTGTTGAAGGGTTTGGATGACATTGGCATCACGCTGGAGCAGGCGGATGCCATTCGGGATTTTGAGGGGCGGCACCGCGAGCGATTTCCCTGGCTGTTTGAGGACATTGTTCTGTGAGCAGCCGGATTCTGCTCTTGCCCGGCGACGGGATTGGCCCGGAGGTTGTCCGCGAGGCGCGACGGGTGCTTGAAGTCGTTGACGATCAGTTTTCTCTGGGACTCAGTTTCAGCGAAGGACGACTGGGCGGCATTGCGATTGACGAGGAGGGCGCGGCTTATCCTGATGCCACTCGTGCCCTGGCGCGGGATGCAGACGCGATTTTGCTTGGCGCTGTCGGTGGCCCTCAATGGGACGCTCTCCCAGCCGCGGAGCGCCCAGAGCGAGGGCTGCTGGCGATTCGCGCTGACTTAGATTTATTCTGCAACCATCGGCCGGCATTGCTGTTCCCTGATTTGGCTGAGGCCTCCAGTCTGCGGGCAGAGCTGGTGGCGGGTCTGGATGTGCTCATTGTCAGAGAGTTGACCGGCGGGATTTACTTTGGCGAGCCACGTGGCATCACCACCAACGCTGATGGCGTCCGTGAGGGCCACAATACCGACCGCTACAATGAAACGGAAATTCGTCGCATTGGTCGCCTGGCCTTTGAGGCGGCACAAAAGCGCAGTGGTCGTCTGTGTTCGGTCGACAAGGCTAATGTGCTGGAAGCGACCATGCTGTGGCGCGAGACGATGGACGCGTTGAGTACAGACTATCCGGACGTGCTGCTATCGCACATGTATGTCGAT
>CAXEVD010000115.1:0-5710 GCA_963999395.1 uncultured Halieaceae bacterium | reverse complement strand
TGCAGTGGGCGCTCGAGCCCCGCGATCCACTCAACTGGCTCGGAGGTGAGGCGCTTGATTCGGACTGGATCAGTGCATGCGATGGCGACTTCAAGCACTGGCTGGACCGCTACAAATACGCTGAGCGTTATCCCGAGCAGACCGCTGAGTACTACCGCCGAAACGCCGAGGGTTTTATCCAAAAACTGGAAGACCAGCTGTCGGTCTCTGACTGGGTGGGTGGCGAGGCTGCCAATGCCGTCGACGTGGCGTTGTTTCCGTTTATTCGACAGTTTGCAGGCGTCGACCCCTCGTGGTGGCAGCAGGCGCCCTACCCCAACGTCAGGCAGTGGCTGGAAAACTGGCTGAACAGCGCGTTGTTCTCAGCAATAATGGCCAAGTATCCGCGCTGGGAATCCGGTCAGCCGGGAGAGCGTTTTCCGCCAAACCCAGACCACAGCGCACCCACGCAAACATAAAATAACCACAAGTCACCGCAAACAAGGTTGGCGATCATGACATTTACTAACGTCTCTACTCTCTCTGCACTCTCCGCCCTTTCACTCTGCTCTGCACTCTTGATCGGCTGCGCAGAGGACGCGCCCGAGCCCATTGATCTCGCGCTGACCCACGTCACCGTGATGGACGCTGTGAACCCGGTGCGCCGCAATCAAACCGTGCTCATAGACGATGGGCGAATCATCAATATTGTCGACAGCGATACTGGCCCCGAAACGCCCGCCACAGAGCAAATCGACGCCAGCGGGCAGTACCTCATTCCCGGGCTCTGGGACTTTCACGTTCACTTCACCTTCGACAAAAGATTTACCGATGCCATGGCGGGGCTATTCCTCTACCACGGCATTACCAATGTGCGTGATACCGGCGGGCTCCTTGAAGACCTGTTACCCGTGGTCGACACCCTGCGCAGCGCAGGCAGCAACGCGCCCAACATCTGGTACTCGGGACCGCTTTTGGATGGCAAAGACGTAGTGTACGACGGCGTGAACTTCCCCGGGCTGGGTATCGCTAACCCCACCCCCGAGGCGGCACGCGCCAACATTGCCGAGATTCACGCGGCCGGGGCCAGCTTTCTGAAAATCTACGAGATGGTCACGCCCGAGGTCTTTGCCGCGATCGTCGAAGAAGCGGGCGCCAGAAACCTCCCGATTGATGGTCACGTGCCGCTCTCTATGCGCGCCCGTGATGTGGCGCCTCAGGTGCAATCACTTGAGCACTTGCGCAACTACGAAATGGATTGCGTCGAAGATCCCGAACTGTGGCTCGCTGCCAGGCAAGCAGAGCTCGCGAATCTGGCTAACGAACCAGGCAACGTGTTGCGAGCGAGACTGCATACGCTTCAACGGCTTACCGCAATCACCAATGAGGATCCTGTGGTATGCGCCGAGACCACCGAAGCACTCAAAGCCACCATCACGGTGCCAACCCTGCGCATGAACTCCATGGATCTCTATGTGCCGTTTGATCGAGATGATTTTGATCAGGCGATGGATTTGATCCCGGCCAGCGTCAGTGCGGAATGGCGTGACGCGCGCGAGGCGTTGGCGGCGTCTGAAGAGCCGGTCGACACTACCTTTGCCAAGTGGTCACTGCGCCGCACCGGCGAGCTACATGCTGCGGGCGCGCCGATCGCGGCCGGTACCGATACTCCGATTGGCTGGAACATTCCGGGTTACAGCCTGCATACCGAGCTCGAGCAATATGTTGAGGTGGGTATGACGCCCCTTGAGGCGCTGCACTCCGCCACGGTGAAACCGGCTGAGTTCTTCGGGTTGGAAAACGAGATGGGGCAAATCAAGGCTGGGTTTCTGGCTGATGCAGTGCTCCTGTCTGCCAACCCCATGGACAACATCCGCAACACCCGCAGTATTGAAGCCGTGATTCACCAAGGAAAGCTGCTATCGCGAGCTCACCTGAATCAGTTGGTTACACCATAACAGTGGCGAAAACAGTCATGCGGCACTCTATTTGGTCAATTATTCTCTTAGCGACTTCAGGGTTAGGGGCTGAGGCCCCAGACACGAGGCAGCTTCATCCTCATCTGACTGAGCTCAACCCCGATTGGGTGATCACCGCCGATGAGGCCTACCGGTGGGCCTCGGTGAAGAACGACAATCTGCCAACGCTGACCGGCAGCCCAGAATGGCTGAACTACATGGCCTTTCTGGAGCAAACGCTGGCCCAATATGGCACCGTTGATGGCGTTAAGAACAGTTGGGAGTTTGAAAGGTGGTTTACCTCAGAGGATAGCCGTCAATGGTCTTTGGTTTCAGATGGCGCAGCGGTGAGAGTCGCGAGCTACGGCGCCTATTCGGGCTCAACCGGCTCGGAGGGCATCACTGCCGAGCTGATTTACTACGACCACGACGACCCGCCGGCAGATATAGAGGGTAAGATCGTTGTCATCCCCACCCGACCACACCCGTCGGCCCCATACAGCGAAGACTATCTGATCAATTACACCTTCAATGATTACGAGCACGCGACCAACGCTGCAACGCTACCGACGCCCTTTGAGTTCGTCGATCCCTCTGAAAGTTTTACCTTTGATATTTGGTGGCAACTGGCGCAGCGTCTCGACCAGATTCCAAGAGATGGCAACGCAGCGGGAGCCATCATCGTCTATAACATGGCCTATGAGCGCACCCGCGGGCTTTACACCTTTCCCGTCCCGAGGCTTTACGCATCGCCCACTCTCATACTATCCCGAGAAGACGGCGCCAGAGTCATCATCGATGCAAAGGCAGGGAAGCACGCGACCCTGAGGCTCGAAGCCGAAACAGAGACAAGCACTGCCTACCAATACATCACATATTTGCCGGGCGCTCATTACGGCACAGCAGAAGACGAACAGATCGTGCTGGTAAACCACACCGACGGCCCCTCTATCACGCAAGACAATGGTGCTCTGGGACTATTGGCGATCGTTAAATATTTCTCACACATCCCACAGACTCAGCGCCCCAGAACGCTAAAGATTTTGCTGGACGGTCGACATTACATGCCGGGGATGGAGTCGGCTCATAGTGAGACAGACTGGTTCACGCGCCATCCAGAGGCCAAGCGCAAAATCGTCGGCATGATCCAGACCGAGCACCTCGGAGAAATGGATTACCGCGAAGTGGACGGCAGAGTGGAACCTACCGGATATGCCGAGCAGTCTTATCTGTGGACACGCAATAACGACATTTTAATTGACGCCGCAAAACAGGCCGTTGACCGATACGGTTGGTCGCGCGCACAAGTTTCGGTGCCCGAGCGCGCCGGTAGCCGCGGCGAATTGCAACAGGTGTGGTGGGGCGTGGGCGCACTAGGGTTAGCCGATACGGGCTACTACAACTGCGACGTCTGGCACTGCCTCGACGTACCCGGATTTGGCCTTGGCGGATTCTTGGGGCACTACTGGAGCTCAGCGGCCACCATCGAGCGTTGGAACAAAGAGCTGTTTGTGAGTCAGGCTGCGACGATGACCGAGCTTACGGGCGTACTGATGTCGGCCGATCTGGATGCGATTCAGTCTCACGGCGCGGTCGATTCTTTTCTGGACAATACGAACCGAGAAGAGCAGTTTAACGAGGCACCTTGAGCCGTTTTCCTCATGCAGAACCCGCGTTATACTGCGCGCCCCCTAGGACCATAGCTCAGTTGGTTAGAGCGCTACCTTGACATGGTAGAGGTCGGCGGTTCGAATCCGCCTGGTCCTACCAAAATAGATGTAAGTCATTGATTTCTCTGAAATCGCACCAGCCACAGTGGACCAAAATCGCCCAATTTAGGGTATTGATCTACTGGCGATGAACAAGAGGTTTAAATGATCACCTTTATACGAAGTTATAGAGACCTAAATCGGGACTGCTATGCGAATCTGACGATAACACCGTAGCCCTGAGGCACGATTTACACAAAGTAGTGGCAGGGGACCTTGGTATGAGCGGCACCAAATTGATCCTCGGCGGCGCCCGGTCGGGAAAAAGTGCGCGCGCTTCTGCCGTAGCCGAGTCTTGGCTTTCGAATATTGCCGAATCAGGGAAAACACACAGTTCCTTATTGCTAGTGGCGACGGCCGAGGCCTTTGATAAGGAGATGGCAGAACGCATACACCGGCACCAAGTGGAACGCTCCGCTCATTGGCAAGTAATTGAAGAACCTGTCGATCTGGTTGGCGTCCTGCTTGCCAACACTGAGGGTAACCAGATCTGCGTCGTCGACTGTCTGACAATTTGGCTTGCCAACCTTTTCCACTATGAGCGCAATATAGAAACGAGTGTTGAAGCCTTGATCGCGACTGTGAGCGGCCTCTCAAAGCCTGTCGTACTGGTTAGCAACGAAGTGGGGTTGGGTATCGTTCCCGAAACGGAATTGGGTCGGGCGTTTCGCGATGCTCAGGGGCGCATGAACCAGCAGCTTGCTGCAGTCTGCGACACCGTAGAATTTGTTATCGCAGGCATCCCTACGACGCTTAAGTAATTCCGCGAGGCTTTTGAGATGTTCTCTGGCAGCTATGTGCTGTTCCTTGCTGCGCATGCCAGAAGCGCGTCGACATTCAGGTCTGACTCCATGGCGTCGGCGAACTCATCAATTGCAGCTTCAACACTTGCCTGATAGCTCACACTATTTTGCACATGGGCGCCAGCGCGCAGAATCCAGTCACGACGATAGTCGTCATTTGAGAATAAGCCGTGAATGTAGCTGCCTTCGATGCGTCCGTTGGCGCTCTTAGCACCGCCCTTTTGGTCGCCCGCGTACGTCAACGGCCTGTCGCAATCACGGCCGCTAGTGTTCCCTACATGGATCTCATAACCCTTCACGGGCAGGCCGCTGCTGGCGCATTGGACCTCGACTTGCTTGACAGTTTTGCGCTCCTGCATGGTCGTTGAGACCTGCAGCAAGCCCAAACCCTCAACCGTTCCCGGCACACCGTCATAGCCGTGAGGATCGTGAATGTATTCTCCTAGCATTTGATAACCGCCACACAGCCCCAGCACGCGTCCGCCCGTTCTCGCATGGGCCAGGATGTCATGATCCCATCCTTGGGCCCGAATAAATGAGATCTCGCTGTTCGTCGATTTACTTCCAAAGAGGATAACCACGTCGGCATCCCGAGGGATTGGCTCGCCCGGGGGTACCCATTGAAATGCAACGGTCGGCTCTTGGATGAGTGGATCGGCGTCGTCGAAATTAGCGATCCGAGAGAGCATCGGCGCCACAATCCGCAACGCACCGCTGCCCTTTTCTCGGGGTTTTTGAAGCACAACTGCGTCCTCCGCGGGCAGCTTGGCGGCGCTGCTCGTCCAGGACATCACGCCGAAACAGGGCCATGAAGTTCTAGTTTCGATATCCCGGCGGCCGTGTTCAAAGAGCGCGCGGTCACCGCGGAATTTATTCACCAGAAAACCGCAGATCAGCGCATTATCCTCCGGCGAGAGAACGGCCTGAGTGCCAACGATATTCGCGATAACACCCCCCCGATCGATATCTCCTATCAGACAAACCGGCACATTGGCGCGAGTCGCGAAACCCATGTTCGCCAAGTCATGCTGTCGGAGATTCGTCTCTGCTGGACTGCCCGCGCCTTCGACCAAAACGAGATCGTAGCGCTGTCTCAATCTACGAAAGCTGTCGTCTATCGCAGTGCGGAGATACTCCCGCTCGTGCAGATAGTCAACAGCCCCTAGGTGTCCCGCAACCTCGCCCTGCACAACGATCTGTG
>CAXEVD010000114.1:0-5740 GCA_963999395.1 uncultured Halieaceae bacterium | reverse complement strand
AACCTTGTGAGGGTTTCGGCATCACCAACACCCTGCAGTTCTAGCGTCAGAGTCTCTCCCTGCACCGCCACAGGACGCACATGATCCAAGATTTGGATCCCACGCATGGCGGCTATGACCGCCCGGGAGTCGTCCCGTGTCACCACGTTGTTCACGCGCACACGCAACGCCTTTGTCGCAGTGTCTGTGGTCAATGCCACAGCATACTGCCGGCGCATTTCTGCCATCGCCAGCGTGACACCGGGGTCTATCGCTGTCTCCAACGAATCCGCCTGTATGGAGACCGCACGCTCCACCGAGACATCGCGATACACCCACTCGCCGATATAGCGCCCGTTACTGAGACGAATCAATCTCCCGAGCAGCAGATGAGTCATACCATAGCGCTCCGATGCCTCAACGATCGGTCCAAAATCGCGCCGCCACAGCCCATCCGGTGACACCAATACTGCATCTGACAGATCGTACAGAGGGCGTCGCAGCTTGGCGCCCAGATCATCAAATGTCTCGCTGAGGCGCTCCCAGAGAGGCTGTTCCGCCGCGGTGTTCCCAAAACGACGGCCCGCGGGATCATCGATCACTAGCCACAGCAGGATGGGCGGGCGAGCTTCTGTCCAGAAGGTGCCATTTGCGGCTTTGATCAAGTCTTCGACCACCGTCCGGTCGATTTGCGCAACAAACCGGGTCTTCCCCTCAACCCGTTCAAACTGATAAAGGGACATCTGCGTGCGCGCCGAGGCCAACGACGCCTCGACGGCGGGGTGTTGCAGTAAGGCCCGATCGCCCGACCGCTTCAGGAGCGCAGTCTCCAAGGCCTCCCGAGCTGCACGGTCAGTGGTGTCCTCGCTGCGGTCCTCAACCTCGATGCGAATAACCACCTCGTCGCTCTGGGCCAGCGCGCGCTGCGACAGGCCTGTCATCACACAGGCAAGCAGCAGGACACTGATCACCGCTCGCGCGGTCAAGCTCCGGCACTGAGGTAGCAGGCCTTTCACAGCGTCGCTCTGTCCTGACATGGAACGCTCTGTGCCACGGAGGCGCTGTTTATTGGCTGTTGCACTGACGGTGTCTTCCCTGGCGACCTGTTGGCGGTGACGCGATCGGCGAGCCTTATTATCAACCAAAGTGCACCGCTTTGCTTTCCTCGATAGGGCCGGCAGATTACTATCGCTCTTTGACTGGCAGAGACTGCGGCATGGCCGATTCACCCTCCTCAGAACCTTCACTGACATATCGCGATGCCGGCGTCGATATCGATGCCGGTAATGCTTTAGTGGAGCGCATCAAGTCGGTCAGTCAGCCCACGCTCCGCCCCGAAGTGTTGACCGGGCTGGGAGGATTTGGCGCACTGTGCGCGATTCCGCCGGGCTATGCGGAGCCGATTCTGGTCTCCGGTACCGATGGCGTGGGCACCAAATTACGACTGGCAATGGATCTGGGTATCCACGACACCATTGGTATCGATCTGGTCGCCATGTGCAGTAACGATATTGCCGTCGTGGGCGCGGAACCGCTGTTTTTTCTCGACTACTACGCGACCGGCAAGCTCAATGTAGAGGTGGCTACCGCCGTCGTATCCGGTATTGGCAAAGGCTGCGAGCTGGCGGGCGCGGCGCTGGTCGGCGGCGAGACGGCTGAAATGCCCGGCATGTATGAGGGCGAGGATTACGATCTGGCGGGTTTCTGCGTCGGCGTTGTGGAACGCGTCAACATAATTGACGGGAGCACGGTCCAGGCCGGTGACACGCTGATCGCCTTGCCTTCCAGCGGCCCACATTCCAACGGCTACTCCCTCATTCGCAAGGTGCTTGAGCACACAGGCGCTGACCCAGAGCAAAGCTGTGGCGAGGTGAGTCTGGGCGAAGCACTGCTGGCCCCCACCACGATCTATAACCAACCGCTGCTTGCATTGCAAAAGACCGTCGGCATCAAAGCCATGGCGCATGTCACCGGCGGCGGCATTCTAGAAAACCTGCCCAGGGTATTACCCGCAGGTGTGGGAGCACGTGTCCATCGCGACAGCTGGTCACTGCCCCCGGTATTTGAGTGGCTGCGGGCTGGCGGCAATATCGAAGAGCTGGAGATGATGCGCACCTTCAACTGTGGTGTCGGCATGATTCTAGTGGTCGCAGCCGAACACACCGCCGAGACACTGAGCCAGCTCGACGCGCTGGGCCTGTCGGGCTGGGCGCTGGGTGAGATTTCTGACGACGCGGTTGGCGTAACTTTCTGCTAGGGCTACCCGTTTGACAAAGCGCGTCGCTGTATTGCTGTCGGGCCGCGGCTCAAATTTCCAGTCGCTGCTGAGCGCAAGCCTAGAGGGATCATTGGGCGGAGAGATCTCGCTGGTGATCAGCAATCGTCTGGGCGCCGGCGGTCTCAGCATTGCACAAAACGCCGGTATTGAAACTGCCCTGATTGACCACCAACGCTACCCGACGCGAGAAGCCTTTGATCAGGATCTGGCGGGCGCTATCGACAGCGCGCAACCCGACCTGGTCGTGCTCGCCGGCTTCATGCGTATTCTGACCCCGGAGTTTGTGGCGCGCTTCAGCGAGCGGCTGATGAATATTCACCCCTCGTTACTGCCTTTGTACCCGGGCCTCCACACCCATCAACGCGCGCTGGACAACGGCGACAGCCACGCCGGAGCAACGGTGCATTATGTCACCGGGGAACTGGATGGTGGCCCGCCGGTCCTACAAGCTAAGGTCCCCGTCAATTCCGGGGATGACGCCGATGCGCTCGCAGCCCGCGTGCTGGCGGTGGAGCATCAGATTTACCCTGTGGCCGTAAACTGGCATCTCTGCGGCAGGCTGACATGGGAAGATGGCAGCTTAATAAAGGATGGCATGCCAGTGCCGCCATCGGGAGAACTTTGGGAAAGCACATCATGAGGCTTTGGCCAGTCACAGGTTTGATCATCGCAACACTATTGACTGCATTGACTGCGGCGTCAGCCATGGCTGAAAGCGCGCTGTCGCTTTACACAGCTGAGTACAAGACCAAAGTGGCCGGACTGAGCGTGACGCTCACGCGGACCCTCACAGAGGAGAACGGGCATTACCACCTCTTACAAGGCGGCAAAAAAGCCTTCGTGGTCAAACTGAGTGAAGACTCTGTCTTCTCTGTGGAGGGCGATCGTATCGTCGGGGAACAATTCATTTACCAATTGAGTGGTATCAGTAACCGCCGCCGCGAGGTGCTCTTTGATGAGGAGGCGGGGACGATACGCAGCCTGAGGAAAAAGGAGTGGACCGAACACCCCTGGTCACCTGAGGTGCTGGATCGCCTCAGCCAACAAGAACAGGTGCGACTGAAGCTGTTGCTCGCAGAGGCGCCGCCGGAGCGCATCTCCCTCTACATCGTCGATGGACCGAAAATTAAGTTAAAGCATTTTGATTTGATCGACACTACTGTGATCGAGACACCGGTCGGCGGGCTCAATACCGTTCACTACCGGCTGATTCACGATGAGCCCGACGAGCGCAGTTCGGATACCTGGCTCGCGGTCGACCATGACTTTCTGATGGTCCGCACGGAACATGTGGAAAAAGGGTCGAAGACGGTAATTCAGTTGCACAGTGCCACTATTGAAGGGCAGGCCGTCTCTGGGGCAGTGCCCTAGTCCCGCAGACCTGAGACCCACTTGAAGACTACGCTTTTCACCGCCCACTGTCACCGCTGAGTCTGTCCGGGCTCTGTTCATTACTCACTGCCCCCGAGCCGCGTTCACTGCTCGCCGCACCTAGGCTCTGGGTAAGGTGACACCCCGCTGGCCCTGATACTTGCCGCCGCGGTCGGCATAGCTGGTCTCACACACCTCGTCAGACTCAAAGAACAGCATTTGTGCGACACCCTCGTTGGCGTAGATCTTTGCGGGCAGGGTCGTGGTGTTGGAGAACTCCAGTGTGACGTGGCCCTCCCACTCGGGCTCGAGTGGCGTCACATTCACGATGATGCCGCAGCGCGCATAGGTCGATTTGCCCAAGCAGATGGTCAGCACATTGCGCGGGATGCGGAAGTACTCCACCGTGCAGGCGAGCGCAAAGGAGTTGGGGGGAATCACGCAGACGTCCCCTTCAACGTGGACAAAACTGTCCTCGTCGAAATGCTTAGGGTCAACCGTCGCTGAGTGGATATTGGTAAAGACCTTGAACTCTCGCGAGCAGCGCACGTCGTAGCCGTAGCTCGACGTACCATATGAAATCAGCCGCCGATCACCATCCATCCGGATTTGGTCGGGGGCGAAAGGCTCGATCATGCCCTCCTGCTCTGCCATGAGGCGAATCCATCGATCTGATTTGATACTCAAAGGTATTCTCCTGCTGCTCGGTGCGGGTGATGAAGCTGACTCAATCACCCATGCTGATAACGGGTGCCGCAGCGGGCTGCTGTTGACCTAGAACGGCCATCAGTTGCGTTGCTGCGCTGCGGTAGATTTCCGCGATCGGGCCGTCTGGCTCCGCCAAGACGACCGGCTGACCCGCATCAGAGTGCTCGCGTATGGCCTTGTGGAGCGGGATTTGACCCAGCAACGGCACTTCATAACGCGCGGCCAGCTGCTGACCACCCGCCTCGCCGAAGAGCGGCTCCACGTGCCCGCACTCAGAGCAGACATGAGCCGCCATATTCTCAATCAGTCCCAACACCGGGACTTCTACCTTTTGAAACATTTCGATGCCCTTGCGCGCATCGAGGAGCGCGATGTCCTGCGGTGTAGTGACGATTACGGCGCCCGAGAGGGTCGCACGCTGCGCCAGCGTCAGCTGGATGTCCCCCGTGCCCGGCGGCATATCAACCAGCAAAACGTCGAGATCACCCCACAACGTTTTCTCCAGCAGCTGCGCCATCGCCGAGCTCGCCATCGGCCCGCGCCACACCATGGGCGTCTTGGCAGAGCTCAAATAACCCATCGACATCGTTTTCAGTCCATGCGCCTCAACCGGCAGCAGGAATTCGCCGTCCTGCTGATTGGGGGTGACGTTGTCAGAGACACCCAACATGAGTTGTTGACTCGGTCCGTAGATATCGGCATCCAGCAGGCCAACGGACAGTCCTTGCTGTCTGAGGGCGGCTGCCAGATTGGCGGTGACCGTCGACTTGCCAACGCCGCCTTTTCCCGAGGCCACAGCGACCACGTGGTGAGGTGATGACACCACTTTTATCCTTGTTCGAAGCTACCGGGTGAGTATACCGCGCCGGCCCCACCTTCCGATCACCCACCACAGCGAAAAGACCGAAAATCCGGTAGACTGCGCGCCGTTTCACGCCGGATCCCGCGCCCCATGAATACCACACCGAGAAACATACTGGTGACGTCGGCATTACCCTATGCCAACGCGCCCCTGCACCTCGGACACATGCTCGAGCAGGCTCAAACCGATATCTGGGTGCGTTTTCAGCGATCTCGCGGTCATCACTGCCGCTACGTGTGCGCCGACGACGCCCACGGCACCGCCATCATGCTCTCAGCGGAAGCCGCCAGCCGCACCCCAGAAGAGCACATCGCCGCAATTCAGGCCCAGCACGAGCAAGACTCCGCGGGCTTTCTCATCCAATTCGATCACTACCATTCAACCCATTCACCCGAAAATCAGCGCTGGTCAGAGACGATTTTCAAACGACTTGAGGCAGGTGGGCATATCGCTGTGCGCGACATTACCCAGGCCTACGATCCCGAAAAAGGTCTGTTCCTAGCCGATCGATTCATCAAGGGCACATGCCCAAAGTGCAAAGC
>CAXEVD010000113.1:0-5769 GCA_963999395.1 uncultured Halieaceae bacterium | reverse complement strand
CCCATGTCGCGCCCGAGGCGGTCTTCAGTGGCTTCAGGGAGTTCTCGCCCTATTCAGGCCAGTGCCGCTTCCGCGACTGCCAGCATCAGAGCGAACCGGGTTGTGCACTGACTGCCGCGGTTGATAGCGGGGAGATCAGCAGCGAGCGGTTCGAGAGTTATCAGCAGATCGTAGCGAGTCTGGCGACGACTTAATCCAACTCTTTAATCCAATTTTGCGCGTAGCGGCGCATGTGCCAGCGCTGCGCGCACCTTGACGGCATCACCCGACTCATCGGCCCAGTCGAGATCACCGGCCTCCGTCACCAGTACGACGGTGGAGCCGAGAAAAAAGCGACCCAGTTCCTGGCCCGCCTCCAGTAGCGGTGCTTCATCCGCTGACCACACCTGCTCGCGTATTTGACCACCCGGCGTTTCTCTCCCACCCCACACCGTGGCGATGCCGGCGACAATCATGGCGCCCACCAACACCACCGCAACGCCGCCCCGCTCGGTCTCAAAAAAGCAGATCAACCGCTCGTTGCGCGCCAACAGCCCATCGACCCGCTCTACGGTCGCAGCATTCACGGAAAAGAGATCACCTGGGACATAGCGCGTCTTCACCAGATGCCCGCGGATCGGCATGTGCACACGGTGGTAATCCCGCGGCGACAGATAAGTGGTGGCAAAGCACCCTTTTGCGTAGCGATCCGCTTCTTCGTCACTCCCCGCCAGCAGCGATTGGACTGAGTAACGCCTGCCCTTCGCCTGCACCAGCTCAGCCGATGCAATGGCGCCGCGCTGACTCAGCACACCATCGGCCGGGTGGCACCACTGGCTGCTCGCCAGCGGGCGCATACCCTCACGCAGCGAACGGGTGAAGAAGGCGTTGAAATGCGGGAAATCCTCGCCAGACGAGCAGGTCGCTTCGGTCAAATCAATGTCGTAGCGCGCCATAAAAGTGCGGATCAGGAAATTCTTCAACCACACGGGGTTTTCCAGCTGGGCAAGCTTGCCCACCAGGCGAGAGAGCAGCTGCTGCGGCAAAATTGCCTGCAGGGCGGTCACTAAAGTTTCCATGGCGGTAGTGTAACCTAGGGTAATACAGCGCCCTGATGCCGCTTATGATGTCTCAGTACCTTCCTTTTTTGCTCTCCGCCATCTTGGTGAGCGCACTCTCCTTTCACGGAACTTCGGCGCGCGCGCAGGAAGACACGGTCTCTGACACCGATGAGGTTGAGGTCAGCACAGAGCGCAGTAGCGACGAGATGTCCTGCTCTGATGACGAACTGTGTGATGAGGTCATTGAGTCAAAGGATGACTGGCTGGAAGACGGCAAAGACGCAGTGGCGCGCAAAGCCAACGAAATGACCCAGTGGGTCGATAATTTCTTCGGCAACGACGAACGCGACCTGGAGCAGGCGGAATCGCGACTGCGACTCAGAACCATCTACAACTGGGATGAGCGCCTCGATAACGAGGCCAAGTTCCGACTAGGGGGTAAAGTCTCCCTGCCGCAGATTTCCAAACGACTGGATCTAGCGTTCCGCGGCGAAGACATGGATGACTTTGGTGACGACGGTGTAGAGGACCCCTCTGAAGACCGCATTGGCCTGCAGTATCAGGTGGGACCCAAAGACATCAGAAAGCACCGCTTTGATTTGACCGTCGGGTTCGGCAGCTCCGGGCCAAAGCCCGGCGTGAAGTACGTCTATCAGGACGCTTTTGCGGAGGACCTCAATTTTCGCTTCACCCAGCGCTTTACTTATGACCTCGGCGAAGGCGGGTACGGCTCGTCGCGGTTCGCACTCGACAAAGCGCTGCGCGAGCGCGAGCTGGTCAGGGCGTACACCCGATTCCTGTATGGCGAGAAAACCGACGGCACGGAGTGGTCTTCCAGTCTGTCCTACGCCCGCGGCTGGCAAGGGGACAGCGGCCGGGTGGGTGCCACCTGGTTATATGTGGGCGCAGACGGGAAGACTGAGCCCTACGACTTCGTGAAGAACTACAAAGTCGGCGCGCGCTTCAGGCGACAGGCCTATCGAGACTGGCTATTTTGGGAAATTGAGCCCAGCTACAACTGGCGTATTGACGAGTCCTATTTTGACCGGGAAGGGGCGTGGCGAATTGAGCTCAGATTGGAGTTCCTGCTGTTCGATAGCCCGGGTGAAACCCTCGAGAAGCAAATCCGCTAGGGCCTAGCGCGCGCTTTCGAGAGCATCGTTTTACCGCTACAGATTCTCTTCCGCGAACGCCGCCAGGCGTGATCGCACAATGCCGTTGACGTGCATCACGCCGGCATGAGGGTAATGCTTGAGCTTCTCTACGAGATAGGTCAGCCCTGAGGTCAACGGCGATATGTACTTGTTATCGATCTGCGCCAAATTGCCCAGTACCACCAGCTTGGAATCCGCCCCCACGCGACTAATGATCGATTTCAGCTGGAACTGGGTCAGGCCCTGCGCCTCATCGATCACGATGTAGGCACCGTTAAATGAGCGTCCCCGCATAAAGTTCAGCGACTTGAACTGTATGTTGGCGCGTTCCTTCACGTACTCGATGCTGCCGTTAGAGCACTCATCGGCGCCGTGAAGAATCTCGAGGTTATCGTCGAAGGCCGCCAACCAGGGCGCCATCTTCTCCTCTTCGGTGCCAGGCAGGAAGCCAATCTCCTCGGCAATCGGCGGCGTCGATCGCGCCACGATGAGCTTGCTGTATTTGCGCTGCTCCAAAATGGCGTGCAGGCCATAGGCGAGCGCCAGCAGGGTCTTACCAGAACCTGCCGGACCTGTGAGGACCGTCATATCAACGTCTTCACTGTCGAGTAATCGCATCGCCATCGCCTGCTCAAGGTTACGCGGCGACAAACCCCAAAAGCGCTGGTTCATAAGGTGATCGCGGCTGTCAACCGCGAGGTAGACGTAGTCGTCGTCGACGTGATCGACGTAGGCGATGAACTCCTGCTCGTCGTACACAAACTGGTTGGGGTAGGCGTCGGGCAATTCTGCGCGGGGAATGCGATGGAGCGTCAGATTCTCCTCACGAACGGTGTCCACCTGCTCGATGCTGGACCAGAAGCTCCCTGCGAAACACTCATAGCCTGTCGACAGCAGATCGATGTCATCGAGCACGCGGTCGTGACGATAATCCTCGACATGTTCGAGCCCCGAGCCCTTGGCCTTGATGCGCATATTGATGTCTTTCGTGACCAGACAGACAAACGCGCCCGAGTGATCGGCACTGAGGCGCAGCGCCACATTGATAATGCGATTGTCATTGGCGTGGTCCTCGTTGGTGTTGAGGAACGGCACTTCGGCATCGTCAGCAATCAGCTGATCAGGAAAGATGGCCAAGGCACCAAGCCGGTTCTCATCGAGATTGGATCCCGGAATCTCGACGCCTTTCTGGATTTCCTGAGGTGAGGCGCTGCCGACAATTTTGTCGATCAGTTGAATGGCAATCCGCGCCTCGCGGCTCACGCTTTTATCGCGCCGGTCCTTGATGTGATCGAGCTCCTCAAGGACGGTCATCGGAATCACCACCTGATGTTCGGCGAAGGCGGTAATGGCAGTCGGGTCATGCAGCAGCACATTGGTATCCAAGACATAGATCTTCCGGTGTGCAGTATCGAGCTGAGTTACTTCGTGGGTCTCGGCTGCAGTCAGCGACATAAAGGTTCCTCCTCAATTCGCAAAACAAGTAGAACGGCGCTCCGCGAGCGCGGCATCACTTCGCGCCCAGCTTGAGGCAGTGTAGGCAAAATTTGGGGTTGAGAAGTCCTTCGCGCCTCGATGGCGCTTGAAGCAGTCTGCTGACGCGGTCTTGAATGACCCGCTCGGATCGGCACAGACGGTGACCTACTCTCCACATTTCGGACGCCTTTAGTAAACCGACACGCTACCGCCCTGTCAACGACTCTGAGCAAAAAACACGCATCCGGTTTGCCCTGACAGCGACCGAGAAGTTCGATAGCATCGCTCCAAAGCTCGCTGGCGCAACTTTTTTTCAGTGCGACAGAGAGATAAGAAAACACTCTCAGGAGCCGACACCGGCCATGCTCGATCGCAATGCGATGGCGCAGCTCAAAGGCCTTCGGGAAGAACTCGAAGCGCAAAACGAGCACGTCGACGCGACCGTTAAAGGCACACAGCACCGCTATGGATTCGCGGTGACGGACGATGGGCGTGAAATCTTCATCCCGCCGGATGAAATGCTAAAAGTCCTGCCCGGGGACAAAGTCGCCATTTGCATCCGCCCCGCCAAACCGGTCAAGGGCAAGCAGGACAAACCGGGGCGCACGGTCGCCGAAATCGAACGTTTGATCGAAGCCGGGCTCGATGAATTCGTGGGCCATATCGTGCAAAAGGGCAAGGCTACTTTTGTGGTGCCAGACCTCGCAGGACTTTCCCGCTGGCTGTTTATTCCGCCTCACGCTCGCAACGGCGTGGCGCCGGGCGACCTCGTCTCCTGTGCACTGCTGCGGCACCCGATCAAAGACGGCAAACCCTCGGCCAAGATCCTGAAACGCCTCGGCGACGAGACCACGCCCGGCGTCGAGAACAGCTACTGCGCCGCGCGTGCGGGCTTGTCCGAGCAATGGAGCGAGAAGTCTGCCCAGCCGCTCGTTGATGCCGCAGCCCAGTGTCAGCCGCTGGAAGATGCAACGCGTATGGATCTCACCGCATTGCCCTTTGTCTCGATTGATGCCGCGCGCACCGTCGATATTGACGATGCCCTGCATGCCGAAGTCACGACGAGCGGCTGGCAGCTGTCAGTGGCGGTGGCAGACCCGACCGCCTACCTCGCCGACATGGAGAGCCTGCCTGCCCTCCTCGCAGAGCGTGGCACCTCGGTGTACTTCCATGGCGACGTGATCACGATGCTCCCCGAGGCCGTCAGCCAGGGGCTGTGTGCGCTGGCGGAGGACACGCCGCGGCCTGCGCTGGTGTGCCAGATGCAAGTCTCTGAATCAGGTGAGATAGAAAGCTTCGCGTTTCACAAAGCCATCATCCGCTCCCACGCCAAACTCGCCTACGCGGCGGTGGATCGCTACGTTACCGGCAACAGCGATGACCTGATCGCCCACGCCAACCCGCTGGAGGCGCTGGTTCAGGTGTATCGCACGCTGCGTGAGCGGCGCGAGAATCACGAGCTGGTCATGGAAGAGCGGCGCGAGTACCGCTGGATGCTGGGCGAGGACAAACAGATCGCCGAGATCGACAGCTACGAGAAACTGGCGTCACAGCATCTGGTTGAGGAGTGCATGATTGCCGCGAACAAGTGCGCGGCCACCTTCCTGAGTGAGGCCGGCGCACCCGGCCCCTTCGTCGTTCACCAGGGTTTTCGGCAGGATCGCAGTGAGGAAGCAAAAACATTTTTGGAGAAGCACTGCCCCGAATTGAAAGACACGCCCCTCGACACCGTAGCGGGCTATCGCACGATACTGGCTGATCTCGGCCAAACCACCCACGAGCAACCGCTACGAGAGATGGTCAACCGGCTCCTGTCGCGGGCCGTGCTGAGCGAGACCGCCGGGCCCCATATGGGATTGGCCACCGAGGCCTATACCAACTTCACTTCACCGCTGCGCAAGGCGCTCGACTTCTTTGTGCACTTGCAAATCAGTGCCTGTCTGGCCGGCAACAACACCGCTTGCTACCCGGTCGATCAGCTACCTGTGATAACCCAGGCGATTGGCCGCAGTCGTGAGGCCTTGGCAGCGGCAGACCGGCGTCTCAGCGCTCGCTACCTCGACAAACTGAAAACTGAAGGTCGCTCGCAGTTCACAGGT
>CAXEVD010000112.1:0-5771 GCA_963999395.1 uncultured Halieaceae bacterium | reverse complement strand
CCTTGCTGGCAAGCTTTTTGGCCTTGCCGTGGTCGACCTTCCGCTCCACCTCCTCGATGAGAGAGAGCATGTCTCCCATACCCAAAATGCGCGAGGCAAGCCGATCCGGGTGAAAGGGATCCAACGCATCGGTCTTTTCACCGACACCGAGAAACTTGATCGGCCGGTCTGTCACCGTGCGTACGGAGAGCGCTGCACCGCCACGTGTATCTGCGTCGACCTTGGTGAGTATGACGCCGGTCAATGGCAGGGTTTTGCCGAACGCCTTCGCCGTGTTGGCCGCGTCCTGACCGGTCATGGCGTCGACAACAAACAAGGTCTCGATGGGGTTTACGGCCTCATGCAGCGCCTTGATCTCGGCCATCATCTCCTCGTCGATCGCCAGACGACCGGCGGTATCCACGAGCAAGACATCAGAAAATGCAACTTTGGCGTCTAAGATCGCCCGCTTCACAATATCGACCGGCTTCTCCTCGGCATGGCTGGGCTCAAACCGCGCACCCACCTCTGATGCCAGCGTCTCCAGCTGGGCGATCGCCGCCGGACGATAGACATCAGCACTGACGACCGACACCTTTTTCTCCTCCCGCTCAATCAAGTAGCGCGCCAGCTTGGCGACCGAGGTGGTTTTACCTGCACCTTGAAGACCGGCCACCATCACCACCGCAGGTGGCTGGGTAGCGAGATTCAGCCCCTCAGACTCGCCCCCCATCACAGCCTGAAGCTCGGCCTGCACAACTTTTAAAAACGATTGCCCCGGTGTCAGGCTCTTACTGACCTCCACACCCACCGCGCGATCCTTGACGCGATCGGTAAAGGTTTTGACCACCGGCAGCGCCACGTCGGCCTCTAGGAGTGCCATACGCACATCGCGCAACGTTTCACGAATATTGTCTTCGGTCAGCTTCGACTTACCTGAAATTGCCTTCAGGCTGCTACTCAGTCGGTCGCTCAATGCTTCAAACATGGTGTCAGCTTACCCCGCGGGGATACCCAATCTCGTCTCGAACGGCGTAGTATAAGGACGCGATGAAAGAACCCCAAATCGACAGTTACCCCGACATGAGTCGGGACAGGGCGGAGACACCATGGACAGCACACCCAGCCTGTTGACGGCTGGTCTTGCCATATTCTCGGCGCTACTCTACCTGCTGGCGGTGTGGCGCCAGGTATTGAATCTGGAAACTGGCGAGGACCGCCAGCGCCAGCAGATCGCGTTGGTAGGTGTCACGGCCCTGGCCACCCATGCGCTCGCTGCATATCTGCCCGCCCAAGCGGGGGAGTCGAGCCTCGGCTTCTATCGCGTCGCGTCGCTGATGTTCCTCAGTATGGGGGCGATCAGCTTGATCTTGCTGGTGGCGCGGCCGCTGCACACGCTGTTGATCGTGCTCTTTCCCCTCGCGGCACTGTCTATTCTGGTGGCCACGTTTGCGCCGGATACCAGCCGCCCGATGAGTGACTTACCCGCAGGCATACTGTCCCACGTGTCCGCCTCGATCGTGAGTTTCGCGGTACTCGCGCTGGCGGTGCTGCAGGGCCTTTTGGTGACCGTGCAGTCGCGCCAGCTGCGCCAGCACCGCAACCGAGGCGTGATTCGCAAGTTACCCCCGCTCGAGGCCGCTTCCATATTGTTCTACGAACTGACCGGCGCCGGCTTTCTGATTCTGACCGTTGCCATTGGCACGGGCGTGGTCTTTATCGATGACTTGTTTAGCCAGCAACTGGTCCATAAAACGGTACTAACCCTGCTGGCGTGGTGCCTATATGCCGTATTGTTGGTGCAATACTTTCGCAGGGGCTGGCGGGTACAGTCAGCGATCACGGTCAACCTCATCGCGTTTGGCCTCGTGGTACTCGGCTTTTTTGGCTCCAAGTTGGTGCTGGAGCTACTCTTACCGTTGACGCATTAGCGGGAACGTAGCGCGTCAAATCAGGCTTGTGTCACCGCCGTTTTTTCTCCACCATTTCGACTCCACAGTCATAGAGGCGTAAGCCACTCTTGAACGAGACATCGCTGGGTCTGCTCTTCGGGGCGCTGGCAATTCTGATTTTGGTCTCCGCTTTTTTCTCAAGCTCCGAGACCAGCATGATGTCGCTGAATCGTTATCGGCTGAAACATCTCAAAGGCGCGGGCCACCGCGGAGCGCGGCGAGCCATCCATCTCCTGCAGCGACCTGATCGACTGATCGGTCTGATTCTGATCGGCAACAATCTGGTCAACATTCTCGCGTCGGCCATCGCCACCGTGATCGCGATCCGGTTATTCGGGGATGCGGGTATTGCCATTGCGACGCTGGTGCTGACGCTGGTCATACTCATTTTTGCTGAAATCACGCCGAAGACAATCGCGGCGCTGCATCCGGAGCGGGTTGCCTTCCCCGCCAGCGCGCTACTGCTGCCGTTACAGAAGTTGCTGATGCCTTTAGTGCTTGCGATCAACTCACTGACCAACGGCATCCTGAAGCTGATGGGGTTCTCCCCCGATGAGGCGGGTGACGACGCGGTCTCCCAGGAAGAGCTGCGCACTATCGTGACAGAATCCGCTTCGATGATCCCCAGCCGCCACCGCCGGATGTTGGTCAATATCCTCGATCTTGAGCAGATGACCGTGAACGACATCATGGCGCCACGGAATGAAATCTACGGCATCGATATTGAAGCGCCTGATGAGGCGGTCATGCGCCAACTTAAAAACAGTGGGTATACGCGATTGCCGCTGTACCGCGACGATATCAATCAGATTGAGGGCGTGTTTCACATGCGCAATCTGAGCCGCGCCCTGGATGGCGGCAGGCTGAATCGGCAAGCGCTTCGAGAGGAGGCCGAGACCCCCTATTTCATACCTGAAAATACGCCTCTCAATACTCAGCTCCTTCATTTTCAGCGACAGAAAAAGCGCTTGGGCATGGTGGTCGATGAATACGGCGACATCCTTGGGCTGGTGGCACTCGAAGATATCCTCGAGGAGATCGTTGGCGAATTTACTTCCAATCTCGTGGAGGAAAATGAGGAGATCACCAGCCACGCCGATGGCAGCACGACCTGTTCAGGCACCGTCAGCATTCGAGACCTCAACAAGCAGCGCAAATGGGACCTGCCTACCGACGGCCCAAAAACGGTGAGCGGTCTGGCGCTGGAAGCGTTGGAAGCTTTCCCCAATGCCCGGACTTCGATCCGGATCGCCGGCTACCAGCTGGATATAGAGGAAATTGCCAAGACGCAGATCAGCAAGATTCGGATTTGGCCCCTGGAGACCGAAGCAGTATCTGATGACGAGCGTCCCGAAGCCAGGTCACTGCACTCTTAAGGCTTGGACCGCCGCTTATCGATCGCAGCCAATATCTCTCGCTTGCGCTCATTGGGTGCAGAGAACCACTCAATAATCTCGTTGGCCGTACGATGACAGCCAATACAGACGTCTTCATTATTGAGCGAGCACACCTCAATGCAGGGGGATTTCACGGGCTGCGTCAAGTCGCTCATCATCCCTCCTCGGCCTGGGCGGCATAGAACCCGCGAGCGAACTCGTCCAACTCATCCGCCTCAATCGCTTGTCGAATACCCGCCATGTGCTTCTGATAAAACCGTAAGTTGTGAATGGTAGCCAACTGGGAGCCAAGAATTTCATTGCATTTGTCGAGGTGGGCGAGATAGCCCCGGGAAAAGTTTTCGCAGGTATAACAGTCACAGTTCACATCCACCGGTTCGGTGCTGCTCTTGTGCTTGGCATTGCGTAACTTCAGCACGCCGGTACTGGTGAAGAGGTGACCATTGCGGGCGTTTCGGGTGGGCATCACGCAGTCGAACATATCGATACCGCGCCTGACGCCTTCCAGCAGATCCGCGGGTGTTCCTACTCCCATCAAGTATCGCGGTTTTTCCGCAGGTAAGTGTTCCGCCAGACCATCGAGCACTGCCATCATTTCGTCTTTGGGCTCGCCGACTGACAGCCCGCCCACGGCATAGCCATCAAAGCCAATGTCCGTCAGACCCTCCAATGAACGCAAACGAAGTTCCGGATACATGCCGCCCTGAACAATGCCGAACAGTGCCGCAGGATTATCACCGTGGGCCTGCCTGCTCCGCTCAGCCCATCGCAAGGAGAGCTGCATGGAGCGCTCCGCCTCCGCCTCGGTAGCCGGATAAGGAGTGCACTCATCAAAAATCATCACGATGTCACTGCCGAGATCTCGCTGGATGCGCATCGAGGTCTCGGGATCTAGAAACACCCGGTCACCGTTCACCGGCGATTTGAAAGCGACCCCCTCCTCAGTCACCTTTCGCAACGCATCCAGACTGAATACCTGAAACCCGCCGGAATCTGTGAGGATAGGCCCTTGCCACCCCATGAAATCGTGAAGGTCGCCGTGCGCCTTGATGATGTCAGTACCGGGCCTTAACCAGAGGTGAAAGGTGTTACCAAGAATGATCTCGGCGCCGATTTGGGTGATGTCCCGCGGCAACATGCCTTTGACCGTGCCGTAGGTGCCAACCGGCATAAACGCGGGAGTTTCCACCACACCTCGAGGAAAGTCGATCTGACCGCGTCTGGCCAATCCATCCTGGTGGGATACGTAAAACTCCATCAGGCCCTGCGCTCTTTGGTCAGAAACATGGCATCACCATAGCTGAAAAAACGGTAGCGGTTTTCGATCGCTGTGCGATAGGCATGGCGGATGGTATCGGTACCCGCGAAAGCAGACACCAACATGATCAATGTTGATTCGGGTAAATGGAAATTGGTGACCATGGCATCCACCACATGAAAGTCCGCACCCGGATACAAAAAGATATCAGTGTCACCGCTGAAGGGTTTCAATGGCTGTTCTTCGCCCGACAGTTGAGCAGCGCTCTCCAACGATCTCACGGCAGTGGTACCGACCGCGATCACTCGGCCACCTCTGGCCCGGCACGCCGCCACGGCATCACAGCAGGCTTGATCGACTTCGATGTACTCGCTGTGCATGGTGTGGTCTTCGACATGTTCCGCGCGCACGGGCTGAAACGTTCCCGCGCCGACGTGGAGGGTCACCTCGGCCTTGGCAACACCCACGGTGTCAAGTTGCGACAAAAGTGTTTGATCAAAATGCAGCCCCGCGGTCGGCGCCGCCACCGCACCATCCCGACTGCCATACAACGTTTGATAGCGATCGCGGTCTTCAGCCGTATCCTCCCGCTCGATATACGGCGGCAAAGGCATATGACCATAGCGGCGCATCATGTCTTTCAGGGTGCCCGTCTCGGGCTCGAGCACAAACAGTGCGCCCTCCCGGCCCAGCACCCTGAGTGCCAAATCGGAGACATCACTCTCGGGGTCGGGGGTGATCAATAGCAACGTGCCGTCGCGCGGACTCTTGCTGGCGCGTACGTGGGCCAATGCGCTGCCATCACCGCGAACCCGCTCAATCAGGATCTCTACTCGTCCACCCGTCTGCTTCTGGGCGAACAACCTCGCCGGAATCACCCTCGTGTTGTTAAACACCAGCAGATCCTCGGCCGTGAGCAGTTGCGGGAGATCCCTGAAAGTCAGATGCGAACATGCCGCCGTGCTTGCATCAACCGACAGAAGCCGCGAGGCGGAGCGCTCGGGCAGCGGCTTCTGCGCGATCAGTTCCTCGGGGAGTTCAAAAGCGAAATCGGCAGTTTTCATTTGTTCGGGTTGGGATTCAGTGGTGAGAGCCAGTGGGGAGCTTTACGGGGTCTGTGCACAAAAAAGCCGGCGTTGGCCGGCTTATTGTTGCGATTCCCATTGGCGCCGCGTCACTTATCCT
>CAXEVD010000111.1:0-5808 GCA_963999395.1 uncultured Halieaceae bacterium | reverse complement strand
CCGCGGCGCAGATCATGTCAGGCATGGAGGACTTGGTGATCGCAGGTGGCACCGAGATGATGAGCTACCACGGTCAGATTGCAGACCCTTCCCAGCCGCCCATGATTGACTCGGGAAACCTCGAGCTGCGCGCCATGCACCCTCAGTCACAGCAGGGTGTCTGCGCTGACGCCATCGCCACGCTGGAGGGCATTGATCGCGATGCCGTAGATGACCTCGCGCTGGTCAGTCAGGCGCGAGCCGCGCAGGCCATCGCCGAAGGCCGCTTCGACAAGTCGTTGATCACGGTCAAGAACCCCGACGGTACGGTCGCACTTGATCACGAGGAATTCCCCCGGCCGGAAACCACCAAAGAGGGTCTATCTGAGCTGAAGACCGTCTTCAGCGTGGTGCGCGATGTACCAGTCGATGAGGCGGGTACCACCTATGGTGCGCTCATCCAGCAGAAGTACCCCGAGATTACCGAGTTCAATCACATTCACCACGCGGGCAACTCCTCGGGTGTGGTCGATGGCGCTGCGGCGCTCTTGCTGGCCTCTGAGGCGTACATGGAAAAGAGCGGCATGAGGCCCCGGGCGCGGATTCTGGCCACAGCCAACATGGGCGATTGCCCTACGCTGATGCTGAACGCGCCGGTGCCAGCGGCAGAGAAAGTCTTGCTAAAAGCTGGGCTCACTAAAGACGATATCGATGTGTGGGAAATCAACGAGGCGTTCTCGGTCGTGGCTGAGCGCTTTATTCGCAAGCTCGATTTGGATCGCGAGAAGGTCAACATCAATGGTGGTGCGATGGCCCTTGGTCACCCCATTGGCGCAACGGGCTCTATTCTAGTCGGCACGGCACTGGATGAATTGGAGCGCCAAGGCGGACGTTACGCGCTGATCACTATGTGTGCTGCTGGTGGGATGGCGCCTGCGATTATCATAGAGCGCAATTAGAGGGCCGAAGTAGTGCTGGAGATTCCAAGGTGCGACCCGCGGTCACACAAAGATCTTTTGCTCGCTTAAAAACCTCGGCGGGTGGGATCGGCGGCGTTACTGAAGTGAGAGCGTCAAACCTACTAGTACAGCAAGCACAGCGACGGCAATCGGCATCATCGCGCTTAGACCCAATGAAAGAGCTCCTTTCTCACTCGTCATCGCCTGCGGGATCCAGATGAGGCCCACGATCACAGCGACCGCCGAGTAGAGGAGGCTCAGGAAGGAGAAAGCGAGAGCCGTGCCCAAGGCGGTCGGCGTACTCAGCTGGGGTAGCGCCGCGACAATACCCAGGGAGAATCCCAGCCATCCTAGGCCCACTATCTTTTTGGCCCACCCGGTAGCGTAGCCCGCATCAACGAGCCGCCCGATCAAAAATACCAGCAAGGCAATACCCACCATGACCATGGCAACCTGTGGATACCAGAACATCGTCAGACCGTCTGGCGACACTGACGTCATGGCCCAGATCATCATGATTACCAGACCACCTGTGCCAGCGGCCTTGCCCAACAACGATTGCGCCTCAAGCAGATCCTGTTTGAGCGAGTCCACAAAAAGTAGTCGCACGATACCGGCGTATACCAGTGTAAGAATGGCAATGGCCACAGCGGGGGCGATCTGACTGGGTTTGGATTCTGCAGCTAGCATGCTGATAACGCCGATCAGAAAGCCTATTAGCCCCACCGGTAATGCGGCCTCGGCCACCAGCCTGCATTCGGAGGGCCTGAACCTGACTGCGGCGGCCACAGACAACAGGCTGCCCACAACAAAAACGAGGCTTTTGAGGTCCGTAACTGATTCGGGCGTCACAAAAGGCCTGTAATTAAAGTGGGGTTACACAGCGATGTAGCGATCGACAGTGGCGTCGTACTGCCAGTCTGATTTGCCCTCATCCTCGGGTGGGGAGGAAGGTTTCGCCTGGGCGATCGCAATGTCATGAAACTGCGAAGCGAGCTCTGAAGACCGGTCCTCGGCCAGGCCTTGAACCATCGTTTGCATTTCTTTCAGCGCGTTAATCAGTGCTGAAGCCTGAATGGTGGCGTGATCGCTACCGGGAACGATCTCGAGCTTCTCATCGCCAACGCTCAGCCATAGGATCACTTCTTCCTGAAGCAGGGTCTCGAGCGAGGGGGCAGCACCACTTTCATCAGGCATCGCCTGATTGGTCACCGCCCAGTTGAGACTGGGAGCGGGGTCAGCCTGTGCCTCCCCCCGTTCATATCGGGCTTGAGCATCGAGGAGGGACTGCTCCAAACCCTTGAGTGTTAGCTCGTGGAATGCCGCAAAGATTCCATTTTGAGACTGGGGTGCGCCGGTGCTGTCAGACATTGCCAAGTCCTCATTATTTGCTCTGAACGAAGTGACCGGCATTTAATAGTTGCCATCTCACTGTCTAAGCCAGCTTAACCTGCCTTGCAGATAAAATCGCGTTAAAAATTGACTCTGAAAAAACACGTTAAGCACCTGACGTAGCGTTGTCGGGGTACCGCGCTTGTTGGGAGCCAATGCACTGATAGAGAGCTTTTTGAATGCCAAGGTTCGGTAGCCGCAATAGCTAACCCAATTTTCTCGCTTTATAGTGGGCGGCTGATTCTGCGGGGATGAACGATGAGATCCTTTTTAGCCTTGGTACTGGGGGTGGGCACCTACCTGGGGTGTATGGCAACGGGATGGTTCAACGGTGTGTTTGCAGCGTTCATGGCGACCATCGTGTATGTCTTTGTCCGCGTGTTCAAAGGCTTTAAAAAGAAGAAGCCAGGCCCTGATCTTGATGAACCGGCGGAGCAGGAATGAGTAAGCAATTGGTTCCAGCCCGCAGGGCCATGGCTCATAACTATCAGCGACCGGAATATGGTTTAGGTCCAGTGCGGTTAATGAGGCAGAGGCTCTCAAAAAGTCACTTTAATGAAGCTGTGTGCCCGGCTGTCTTTCTGTTGCTGCCTCGGCGCGCGCAGTCGTCTTGAAACTTTGTCCCTTCTGGTTGAGATAGTTCTCGTAGACCTCGAGCAGATTCATGGCGTGATTCAGCAGCCTTTTGGAGCCTTCGTGCCCTGTTTCTGCACCGTTACACGCGGTTGATAACAACTGCTGATTGACGAGGAAGGCGAAGAATGTGTCAGGTAAATCGGGGTATTTCTCAGCAAATTGGCGAACCAGCATCACCGCTGCACTGCCTACCTCTTCGCTGATCTGAAGAATCTCCTGATCGTTGATCGCTTGGTCTTTTCTGGCGCGAAACTCTTCAAAAGCTACCACCTGCTCACCCATCACGACCCTACTCCCTATTGCAGTCTGCGCAACAGCAATCATCGGCCGAAAGGGGCTGAGGCTTTAATTTCCTGGTGCTGACGGGTGGCTGGAGAATGCGGATTCCGGGCCGTACGGACTATCGGTAGCCGCCGCCTGCCGCTCAGCCGCTAGCGGCAGATTAACGGGGTATCAGTCCTGATCAGGCAGTAGCCAGAACTTGAATCGACTCTGGATCCTGATGTTGGCGAGGTAGATTGCTGTGGTTGCGCGAGCTCGTGCCCAAGCGCTCGGTCTGCTTTGAATGAAGCGCTTGTTCGTCAGCTGCAACTGCTCTTCGATACTGTCGAGGTCGGCATGCATGACCTGTAGGGAGCGTCTGGACTCTGCTACTTCCATTGCCTCTGCGAACATATCTTTCTACCTTATATGGTATGGATGCACCTAACTGACACTACATATTGACGTCGGAGGCAGGGTAAGCGCTAACAACGGGGCCATGTAAGACCAAATATCACCAATTTGAGGGTGAGTTCGCGACTAGACCAGCAAGCGTCTTATTCTGACCGCGTCACTTATCTAAAAACGTATCGACATCTACTCAGTGTGAGTGGTGAGCAATGCCGCAGCAGACAATGTTGCAAGAATTACCGAGTGCTTAATTACCGGGTTTGCCGGCCGACCCTTATCCTGCGCCGATGCTTGGCCGCCGTGGCACCGGTCGGCCATGGCGGCGTCGAGGGCGATTCTCTCCCCACTGGAGAGCAAGGGTTGAGGTAGTTGTCTTCCATGACGGGTCCTCCTGACTGGCCAAAACATAGTAGTACGCAAAGATAATTGCAAAACGCAACAATAAGCCCTATTGGGTACTGCCTAGGCCATCAAGCTCAGCGCGAGACGTCCGATATTTCATCAGGACCGAAATGTGAGTGATAGATATGAAGCGGCAAAGTGGGGCACCGGGGGGCGAGTCTTCTTGGCTATCGTCTCGGCGAGAGGTAGTGCGAGAGGGCAATCTAATCTACTTGAGTGCGTCATCAAGGTTGGTGTGTCAGCTTGATGAGTCGCGCCGACAGCTCGACAGGCTTGAGCGACACGCTACCCGCATGCTCCGTAGCGTTGGTGCCCAGTAAGCGATCTCGGTTTACCCCAGCGGCCGCAGCGCTCGTAATACTTTTCGTTATGAGCGCGTCTCAGCAGACCGTGATCAGCAGGTTTTTCGGTAAATCTCCGAAACCGTATCATCGGTCGAATCGGTTGGCCACTTTCTGCTAAACGCCCGTTGCAACAACTCACCGCCGCTCATGGTCTCCACGTCTCGCGGGTTGGCTTCTGCGTAGTCCATCAACACCTTTTTCAGCGTGCCAATACTGGTGTCCGATGGGATGCAGGCCTTGCGGCGCACCATGTCGATATCTCCATCCGCCCAGCTACCTAGATAGCCCGCGCACCAGCCCTTGTCATAATTGGCTTCACTGTTGCAGTTGGCGATAACGCCTTTGCCACTATAGAAGCCTGCTGAAACGCCCGTGCTGCCGAAGATGGCAAATTTGGCTACAACTAACGCAATAATGATTCTGTTCATGCTCACGCCCGGTTTGGTATTGTCACGACAATAGCAACGCGTGCTATCGGATTGAAAAGACGGTGTCACTTCGTGCTAACAATATCGCGTATTGAGCCAGCTATTGAGCGATCCAAATTGGCACTATAAAGTCTAATCTGCGAACCTGGGTATCGAAAGCAAGCGTTTGCAGTGATGCTCAAGGATCACAGCACAGAAAATGTGTAGCAGGAGATGTATTCGTGCGGATTGAGAAACAACTTGTTGAATAAACCTCCTCCAGGGGGTTTTTGTCCCGCTCATGTTTGAGAGATTCCACGCTCTCTTAGTAAATTCACATTTAACGCTAAATACACTTGCACTTCTGTCGATATTTACCGGTGGAAGGCTGCCACGTTGCGCCGCAGTTTTAAGATCACTACTTTTACGGAACAGAAAAGTGAAGAGAGACGGCCATATTCTGATTAAGGGTACTCATGGCGAGACTGCATGCGTCAAAGTCGAGGGATCGAGGGAGATGCTGTATCTTAAACTGCCTGGTGCTGAGGCGAAGCGCGAAATACCCGACGCATTTAGGATTCAGTTCCAGCACTATTTTGAAGATGTTTTCGGCGCCCAAGCATCGATACACGAGGCACTTGCATATTGCCTTATGTTGGAGGGTAGGCCTTTCTACAAATGCAGAGTCGAGACTGCCAAGGAAGTCGTGCTGAAGGAATCTGAAGAACGTAAGAAGTTGATAAAAGCTTGTTAGTAGGTACATGCGTCTGATATCTGGCAATCAACCCTAGGTTTGCCAAATCAGAAATTACTGCCTTGTCGCGGTAGTGCTCACGTTCGGAAACACGTCAAAAAGCACGATTCGGAAAAAATCGAATTTCACTTTAATGCTTCTGAAGGTACGGGAGGACCTTACCCGTCATACAGTCACCTTATCCAGACGGTGCACGGAACGGGCTATCGATTCTCCCCTAGAGATCTTGGCTAACTATCATCTCGCGCCGCTACCGGTGCCCA
>CAXEVD010000110.1:0-5811 GCA_963999395.1 uncultured Halieaceae bacterium | reverse complement strand
TCGCTGCGTCCAGCCCGGTGACGTTCTGCACGCCGGGTCCGATCCACCACCTCGCCCACTAATTGCCCGCAGGCCGCGTCAATGTCATCACCCCGGGTCGTGCGCACCGTCACCACAAAGCCGGCGTCGGTCAGCACCTGCCAGAACCGGCTGACCGCATTGCCGCTAGGACGCTCATAGCCTGAATTAGGGAAATCGTTAAAGGGAATCAGGTTGATCTTGCAAGGATAATCCTTTAGCAAAGCGGCGAGCTCTCGCGCCTGCTCGACGCTGTCATTGACGCCTGCGAGCAAGGTGTACTCGATGGTCACCACTCGTTTTTTGTCCGGTTGCGCATCCAGATAAGCTTTGGCGGAGGCCAGCAACCGGGCGATGGGATATTTCCGATTGATAGGCACGATCTGATCACGAAGCGCGTCATTGGGTGCATGAAGCGATACGGCCAAACTGACGTCTGCCCACTCAGCAAGCCGATCAAGATTGGGCACCACTCCCGATGTCGACAGCGTGACCTTCCGCTTGGAGAGCCCGTAAGCCAGATCGTCACACATCAGGCTCATGGCAGACACGACGTTATCGAAGTTGAGCAGTGGCTCGCCCATGCCCATCATGACCACATTGGTCACAACCCGCCCCTTTCCAGACTGCCAGGCATCGTAGGAGTTAATAGCCAGCCACACCTGACCGATGATCTCAGCTGCCGTCAAATCGCGCTGAAAACCCTGCTTGCCGGTGGAACAAAAGGTGCAGTCGAGGCTGCACCCCACCTGTGAAGACACACACAGTGTGGCGCGATCACCCTCGGGGATCAGGACCGCCTCAACCAGGCCGCCCCCCTCAACCGCGATGGCCCATTTGCGGGTGCCATCCTGAGAGTCGTGCTGCTCGGCAATGGTCGGTGGCTTAAT
This sequence comes from uncultured Halieaceae bacterium, assembly GCA_963999395.1. Lineage (GTDB taxonomy): Bacteria > Pseudomonadota > Gammaproteobacteria > Pseudomonadales > Halieaceae > Luminiphilus. The sequence goes on along the minus strand of CAXEVD010000110.1, from coordinate 4,903 downwards.
CTCGGCAATCTCACCCAATTGGGTCCGGAGCGACTGGCTGAGATCCGTCATCTCCTCAAAATCGCGCACGCCACGGTGGTGGACCCACTTCATGACCTGCTGGGAGCGGAATCGCTTCTCGCCGAGGTCAGTGAAAAAGGTCTCGAGTTGCTGCCGGGTCAAACCCAGCAGGTTGACCCGATGGGTTACCGGTGTGGTAGCGATAAGCTGGTCTGCTGCGGTCATGGCATCAGAGCCGGCCATGCCTTAGCGTGGGCAGATCTCGCTTGAGGCGAAGAAGTAGGCAATTTCTCGCTCAGCAGACGCGGGGGAATCCGAACCATGGACCGCGTTGGCATCAATGGATTGCGCGAAATCGGCGCGGATAGTGCCGGCGTCGGCTTCCTGAGGGTTGGTCGCCCCCATCAGCTCGCGGTTGCGCGCGATCGCACCTTCACCCTCCAGGACCTGAACGATCACGGGGCCAGAAGTCATGAACTTGACGAGGTCAGGGTAAAAGGGGCGCTCTTTGTGCTCGGCGTAGAAACCACCGGCGAGGTTATCCGACAGGTGCAGCATTTTGGCCGCGACGACGGTCAGTCCCGCCTCTTCAAAACGGCTGATAATCTGGCCAATCACGTTTTTCCCCACCGCATCGGGCTTGATAATCGATAAGGTGCGTTCCACCGCCATGTCTGTCTCCGATATCTGCTGAGTCAACGCGAGGACCCTGCCTCGCGGGCGCGGAGTATAAGGGTTTTTACCCCGCAGTGTCATTGCAACAATGCCGCCCAGATGGGCCGTATTCAGTGCCGTTCCGAGGCGTGGTTGATGGTGTAGCGCGGGATTTCGACCACCAGATTAGTCTCACCCACCTGTGCCTGACAGGACAGCCGGGATTCCGGCTCCAGGCCCCAGGCTTTGTCGAGGTAATCCTCCTCGAGCTCATCGGCCTCTCCCAGCGAATCAAAGCCCTCGCGCACGACGACATGGCACGTCGTGCAGGCACAGGACATCTCGCAGGCGTGCTCGATCTCGATATCGTTCCGCAGCAATGCCTCGCAAACAGTTTCACCCTGCTCGGCCTCGATCACAGCCCCTTCAGGGCAGATCTCGTGATGGGGTAATAAGACGATTTCTGTCACGGTGTGGATTCCTCTGCGACATCGGACTCAAGCTGCGAGAGTGAGACGCCCTGAAGCGCTTTTCGAATGCTGCGATCCATGCGGCGCGCGGCAAACACCTCGCTAGCTTTGCCGAGGATCTCGGTGGCCTCACGAATATCGTCAGGCTGGTTCGCTGCCATCAGGATCTCAAGATCTTTCATATCGGACTGGAGCGCAGCGGTTTCGTCAGCGGACAGCAGATCGCCATCGGCTGTCATCGCGGCCTGCAGCCCATCGAGCAACGCCTCGGCCTCGACCCGAGCCTCGCCGAGCTTGCGCGCCAACATGTCCTCGCTGGCGTGCTCGTATCCTGCCTTCAGCATGTCTGTAATCTGTGCTTCACCCAAACCAAAGGCCGGTTTCACCACAATCTCACTGCGGGCACCGGTTTGTTGCTCCACCGCCGAGACTGCGAGAATGCCATCGGCATCGACTTGGAACGTAACCTCAATGCGGGCAGCACCCGCGACCATTGGCGGGATACCCGCCAACTCAAAACGAGCCAGGGAACGGCAGTCCTCCACGCGCTCCCGCTCGCCCTGCACCACGTGCACGACCAGCCCGGTTTGGCCATCCCGAGCGGTGGTAAATTCCTGTGCACGGGCAACGGGGATCGTGCTGTTGCGATCGACAATACGCTCTACCAGTCCACCGTAGGTCTCGAGACCCAATGAGAGGGGGATAACGTCGAGGAGCAGCGCTTCATCGCCCTGTCGATTACCGACCAGAATATCGGCCTGCCGCGCGGCGCCCATCGCCACCACCTGATCCGGATCAAGATCACACAGAGGTTCCAGACCAAAGCAGCCAGCGACTGCCTGACGTACCGCCGGCGTGCGGGTCGACCCCCCTACCAGCACCACGCGATCGACGGTATCGACGTCAGCGTCAGCTAGGGTCTGGCGGCACGCATCGAGAGTGCGCTGGATATAGGGCGATAGCAGCGTTTCCAGCGTCGATCGCGACACCGTGATCTCGCGGGTGGCTACATCCAGTCCGCTTACATCAAGGTCTATAGAGGCTGTGTCACTCAAGTGTTCTTTTGCGTCCCGCGCCAACGACAGAGCAACCCGGCGTTGCACCGCCGTGGGGTCAGTGACGGACAACTCGTCGAGCAGGTGGGCACCCAACGCCCGATCAAAATCATCACCGCCCAGGGCGCTGTTGCCGCCTGTGGCGAGCACCTCGAACAAGCCCGCGCGCATGCGTAACAACGAGATATCGAAGGTGCCACCGCCGAGGTCATAGACCGCCAACACGGATGATTCCTCAGCCTGTTCATCGAGACCGTAAGCCACCGCCGCTGCGGTGGGCTCATTCAATAAGCGTAATACCTTGATGCCGGCCAGCTCCGCGGCCTGGCGAGTGGCCTGACGTTGCGCGTCATCAAAGTAAGCCGGTACCGTGATCACAGCGCCGCTGATGGGCCCGCTCAATTGCGGCCCGGCTCTGTCTTTCAGCGCAGTGAGAATCGCTGCCGACACCTCAACGGGGGTCTTAGCGCCTGCATCAGTCGCAAAGGCCACTCCCTCGCCCGCGGCCAACTTTATATAGGGGTCATCCTCGAACTCTTCCCGTGAGCGACCCAACATTCTTTTGGCAGACGCAATCGTGTTCGCGGGTTCGGCGCTCGCATAGCGCTCTGCATCAACACCCACTGCGGTTTGCGATTCGCCGTAGTACACCACCGAAGGCAATGATGCCTGCCCGGCTTTATCTGTCAGCACGTTCAGGTCGGTCCCGTCGAAGTGCGCGATCAGGCTATTAGTGGTGCCCAGATCAATACCGACGCCAATCTGGCGCACAGTGGTGATCTCAGGCGCAGCGCCCGGCTCCGCAATCTGTAACAGCACCATAGTCAGCTTACCCGCAACTTCGGTTCGCTGAGCAGCTTGGAGAGGTAGCACATCTCCTGCCAGTGGCGCGCCGCATCCAGATGGGCGCCCGTGGACAAGGTGCTGGCAAATTGATCGCGGCTCGTCGCGTAGTGGCCCTCGATTTCCGCAGTCAGCGACTGGCGGCCCGCGGCGTCGGACGACTCCAGCTCTTCCAGCTGCTCTCGCAAACTGATTTGCGTCATCAAAAAAGTTGATTCCACTCCGGCGCGTTCCGCAGCGACCAGATCAACTCCTGTTTGCTGCAGCAGGTATTCGGCACGGGAGACTTCACCGGAAAGAATGCGGTAGCCGCTATTGATGTCAGCGCAAAACTGCGCCGCCACGCGTTGTTCTACTTGAGGTTTACCCGCGTAGCGGTCGGGATGAAACTGAGTCAGCAGAGTATGATATGCCCGCTCAAGCGCCGCCTCATCCAGCGCGAAATCGGGCTCCAGCTGAAACAATGAAAAATAGTCGCGCGCCGTCGCGCCCGCGGTGGCGTTCACGCTCAGACCGTGAAGCTCTCGCCGCAGCCGCACTCTCCGGCAACATTGGGATTGCGAAACTCCAGGCCCTCGTTCAGACCCTCACGCGCAAAATCCACGATCGTGCCATCGAGGTACACCAGACTTTTGGGATCGACAAAGACCTTAACGCCGTCGGACTCGAAGAAAGCGTCCTCTGGCTCTACCTGATCAACAAATTCCAGAACGTAAGCGAGACCCGAGCACCCCGAGGTTTTCACCCCGATGCGAATGCCCTCGCCCCTGCCGCGACTGGCAAGCTGGCGGCTCACGTGCTCCGCCGCTTCACTGGTCAGGCTAATGGCCATCTCAGCCGTCCTGCTTGTCGCGGTAGTTCTGAACAGCGGCTTTGATCGCGTCCTCTGCCAGCACCGAGCAGTGAATTTTCACTGGCGGCAGCGACAGCTCCTGAGCGATCTCGGTATTCTTGATCGATGCCGCCTCATCCAGATTCTTGCCTTTAACCCACTCGGTCAGGAGTGAGCTCGACGCAATAGCCGAACCGCAGCCATAGGTCTTGAACTTGGCGTCCTCGATGACACCGTCATCGTTTACCTGAATCTGCAGGCGCATCACGTCGCCACAGGCCGGCGCGCCGACCATGCCGGTACCGACGTTGTCGTCACCCTCATCGAACTTGCCGACGTTACGCGGGTTCTCGTAGTGGTCAATGACTTTATCGCTATATGCCATGGTTCTCTCCCAAGGTCCTTCGTGACAGCGCTAGTGCGCCGCCCATTCAATTGTGTTGAGGTCTACACCGTCCTGATACATGTCCCACAGCGGCGACAGCTCGCGCAACTTCTCTACCGCATGACGGACAGACTGCGCCGCGTGATCCACTTCTGCCTCGGTCGTAAACCGTCCGAAGCTGAATCTCAATGAGCTGTGCGCCAATTCGTCATTCAACCCCAACGCCCGCAATACATAGGACGGCTCAAGGCTGGCCGAGGTACACGCCGAACCGCTTGAGATCGCCAGATCCCGCAGCGACATGATGAGTGATTCCCCTTCGACAAACGCAAAGCTGACGTTGAGGGCTCCGGGTAACCGCTGATCGCGATCGCCGTTGATATGGACCTCGGGAATATCATTGATCGCGTCCCAGAACCGGTGACGCAGTGCCGACAAACGCTCAGCCTCATCTGCCATTTCGGCCTTGGCGATCCGTGCCGCCTCGCCAAAGCCCACCAGCTGATGGGTCGCCAGCGTACCGGAACGCATACCGCGTTCGTGGCCGCCACCATGCATCTGTGCTTCGAGGCGCACCCGCGGCTTGCGGCGCACATAGAGCGCACCGACACCCTTGGGGCCATACATCTTGTGCGCCGACATCGACAACAAATCAACCTTCATG
>CAXEVD010000109.1:0-5815 GCA_963999395.1 uncultured Halieaceae bacterium | reverse complement strand
CGCAGGCACTCTGGCACCACCGAGAGGGGAACTGCACTTTCAGCGTGAGGCACCCTGCGGCAACGCGACCTCATCCGGGCAGGCACCAGCCGATTTGCAACAGCTCGCCGCCGCATCGACGCAGCCCACGACAGAGCAGGAATCTCCGGAGACCGTTCAAGCGCATGGCTCTGCAACCCACTTTCTCACAGGCGGCCATGCCGTCCCGCTCAGCCCGGGTAAGCACATTGCCGATGGCGTGAGCGCAGCGGAATCCGGGGCCATCGACATTGCGGCAGGCATCTCCGCTGAGCTCAATGATCAAGTTGTTGCAGGCCGGGTCGCGGTCAATGCCGGCGATAGACTGTGTGCCGGCGGGGTCGAGGTGCGCTTCATCACTGTGGAACCCTGAGTAGTGGCCAGACGCAAGCGACAGTCCTCCACGTTTAACCTCAGCTTCCTCGACATCATGTCCTGCGGGTTCGGCGCGGTGGTGCTCGTATTCCTGATCATCGATCACTCCCTTGAAGTCGAGATCCGCACGGTGAATGCCGAAGTGCTGTCTGAAGTCGAGTTACTCGAAGAAGACATTCGCGAAGGCGAGGCGGGGCTGGTGCGCCTGCGCAATGCCCTTGACGATGCTGATCTGGATATCGTGGAAGCCGATGGCCTGGCCCGGCGCATCACCGAAGAGCTCGATGAGTACGAGGCACTGATTGCCTCGATCGAAGAATCTGGTGTCAGCGACAGTGACGCCATTGCCAAACTGCAGGCCGAGATCAATCAGCTCGAGGAGGAGATTCGCCTGCTCGAGGAGGCCTCCGAGGCGGAGGCTGGCCGCAGTGCCAGGGAGTTTGTCGGTGAGGGGAACCGGCAATACCTCACCGGTCTGAATCTGGGTGGCCGGCGCATTGCCATTATGGTGGATACCTCGGCCAGCATGCTGGCCAACCAACTGGTCAACGTCATTCGCCTGCGCAATATGGATCCCGAGTTGCAGAAGCAGGCCGGTAAATGGACGCGGACACTGGATACCGTCAACTGGCTGACCGCCCAGCTCCCAGTGAACGCACAGTTTCAGGTGATGACCTTTAATACCGAGGCTAAGCCTGCGCTGGAAGGCACCGAAGCCCAGTGGCTGAAGGTGGCCGACACCCCCAAGCTGGAGGCCATCAGCCTCGCACTCCGCGAACAGGTGCCAGCCGGCGGTACCAGTTTGCACAATGCCTTTAGCGCGCTGGCCGCCCTCCCCAGCCCACCCGACAACATTTTCCTGCTCACCGATGGCCTGCCGACTCAAGGCGAACGCACGCCGCGGGGTAGCCGGGTTAGCGGCAACGAGCGCCTCAAGCATTTTCGCGAAGCAATTCGCCGCCTGCCACCCGGTGTGCCGGTGAACACGATTCTTTTCCCGATGGAGGGTGACCCCATGGCCGCCTCGGAGTATTGGCAGCTGGCCCGCGCCTCCAACGGCAGCTTTCTCTCGCCCTCAACGGACTGGCCCTGAGACACCGCTATGCCAACAAGACGCGCCCCCGCTGAATTCTCACTATCTTTCCTAGACGTGATCTGCTGTGGCTTCGGCGCGGTGATTCTGCTGCTGATGATCACCAAAACCGTGCACCCGCAGGTGATTGAGCAGGCGATGGTCAACGCAGAATCGGCAGTGGCCGAATTGACCGAGCAGCTTTTTGAGATCCGTGGCGAGACCACCATTCTCAACCGTGACCTGAATGTGAAACGCGAGCAGATCTCGGAATACGAGGAGAAGATCGCGATCCTGCAGGGGACGCTGGCGCGCACGCGCTCGGAGTACGACGCACTCAGCACCTCGCAAAACGCCAACGCCATCATCCGCGAACAATTAGCCATCGCCCGGCAGCAGCTCTCGGAAGAAGAGTTGCGGCTGCTGGGGCGCAACGCCGAGAAAAAGAATCAGCTGATTGGCGGCATTCCGGTCGACAGCGAGTACATCATCTTCATCATCGACACCTCGGGCTCGATGTTTTCCTACGCGTGGGAACGCATGCTGCAAGAGATGGAAGCCACACTCGATATTTATCCCGAGGTGAAAGGCATCCAGGTGCTCAATGACATGGGCAATTATCTGTTCAGTCGCTACCGCGGCGAATGGATACCGGACACGCCGGCCCGTCGCAGCCTGATCCTGCAGAATTTGCGCAACTGGAACGTATTCTCTAACTCATCACCAGTAGAAGGCATCACTAACGCAGTGCGCACCTTCTACGACCCCGGCAAGAAAATCTCGATTTATGTGTTCGGCGATGAATTTACCGGCGCCTCGATTCAGGAAGTGGTGCAAACCGTGGACCGCCTGAACGCAGAGGCCGCCGGTGGCGAGCGCCGCGTGCGCATCCACGCGGTCGGCTTCCCCGTACAGTTCATCAGACCTCCCGAGCTTCAGGCGACGGGGGTACGGTTTGCTACACTGATGCGAGAACTGACCCTAAGGAATGGGGGTAGCTTCGTTGGTCTCAACGATTTTCGACCTTAAACCGTCTGGATTCGGACGGTGGCTTTTGACGCTCTGTCTCACGCTGCTTGTTGCAGGGTGCGCCACCAAGCAGGTGGAGGTTGAGGGCAATTTCCCCGCGCCGTTGCTGGACCCACTCCCGATTACGCTGGGCGTGATTTATCCCTCTGCCTTTGCCAAGCACGAATTCTTTGACGAGGCCAAAGGCCGCGCAGAGTCCGACTGGCTGGTAAAAACCGGCGAGGCACAGGTCGAGTTTTGGGACATCCTGTTTGGCGGCATGTTTGATGAGGTGGTGCACATACGCGACTGGGAGACGGTTCACAGCCGGGGCCCAGAAATCGACGGCGTGCTGATACCCGCTATCGCTGATCTGCAGTACACCATCCCGACCCACACCAACGTCAAGATCTATGAGATCTGGATGCGCTATGAATTCCGGCTCGTTGATGTCGCCGCCATGCATCAGCAGGAAGACGGTGCGCTGAGCTTCAACCCGGACGAGCGTCTCGCCGCCTGGCCCATCACGGCCTACGGAAAGACACCCACTGCCTTTCTGCAAAGTGATGAAGAGGCGGTCAACCTCGCCGCAGTGGTCGCGCTGCGCGACGCCGGCGCGCACTTCGCCACCTCATTCGGCACCACGCCCGACGTCGCAGTCTGGCTCGACGGTATCGCCAGACGCCAGTCGTCGGTAGCGGAACCGTCGGGCGGTACAACAGAATCAGCCGACCAGGTGACCTCGAACTCCGCAGAGGCCGAAGCGGCAGCGGTTGAAAGCGCCGCCTCTGACCCCTCGGAGACGGCGCTAGTCGATAGCGGCGAATCACCGGACGCACCACCTGTGGCGAGCGCAGCGACCTCGGGCGTTGCGCAAGACACCGCGGAAGAGACGGAGCCCGCTGGCGCAACATCAGAAGAACCAGCGTCTGTCTACAGTGAAGCGGCCTCGGGAGAAGCGTTATGAGCTCGCTACCGTTCCACTCTCTGCTATCCCGCGGGGCGGCCATGATGGCCATTGCCGCGTTGCTGGGTGGATGCGTGAATGCCACCGTCGATGAGATGACCTACAACGAGCCGATGGCAGGCATTGGTGAGTCCAGCGTCGTGATTCTCGGCAGACGCCACAAGCCGGACTACGACACGGAATTCGATTTTATCGAGTGCATTGGGGATCACATCCACAGTGGCGACCCCAGTATCGAGGTGATCAATGAAATCGCCTTTATCAATCAGTTCTACCCCTGGTTCGAACCGCGCACCGCACCGCTACAGCCGCAAACGATCGATCGGCTGCTGCAACTGCCCCCCGTCGCCGCGCGCTTTGAGGAAATGGAACTCGAATACATGATCTGGATCGACGGCAACACCGAGAACACCGAGAGCGCCGGATCAATGAGCTGCGGTATTGGGCCCGGTGTCGCGGGCTGCTTTGGCTTTGGTACCTGGGGCACCGAATCCGAATACGAAGCCACCATCTGGGATTTCACCGACAAGGTTGAGGTAGGCCGGGTGAGCGCTCAAACCAGCGGGCAGAGCTACATGCCGGCTGTGGTCGTACCGATTCCCATCATCGCACCGGTGCAGGGCACAGCCTGTGACAGCCTGGGCGATCAGCTGCTGGAATATCTCTCGGCCCAATACTGAGTCATGAGTAGCCTCTGCGTGCAGCGACTTTCCATACTGACACTCACGGCGCCCTTGCGGGTGGCATGGGTGGCATGGGTGGCATGGGCGGCATGGGCGGGTAGCGTCAGCGCCGCCTCCACGGTGACCATCGGCGGCAAATCGGTTGAACTGCCCGATGACATCGCGGAAGAACACCAAAAGCTTATCGATAACATCGGCATCTACGATGACTCGGAGCTCGACGCTTATGTGCGAGGAGTGGGTGAGCGTCTGCTCGAGGAGTCGGGCATCACCAAGCCGGAATTCAGTTTTACATTGCTGGATTCACCTGACATTAATGCCTTCGCGTTGCCGGGCGGCCTGATCTACGTCAATCGCGGCCTTCTGGCGTATCTCGATACCGAGGCGGAGCTCGCCGGCGTGCTGGCCCATGAGATTGGCCACATCACCGAGCGACACCACTCGCGGCGCAAGACCGCTTCATTTACCTCCAAGGTTGCGGCCGTATCTGCCTACATCCTCACCGGGTCAGGTGATGTTTACGATGCAGCGAGCATGTACGGCGCCGAGATCATCTCGGGTTTCGGCCGCGATATGGAACTGGAGGCGGACTCGGCCGGCGCAGAGTATCTGCATCAAACGGGTTACGACGTGGACTCCATGCTGTCGGTGATCGGTGTGCTCAAGGATCAGGAGCAGTATCGACGCATGCAGGCCAAGGCGAGCGGCAAGCCATCGGGTACCTACCACGGGCTCTATGCCAGTCACCCCCGCAACGATCTGCGACTACAGACCGTGATCAGGGCCGCGAACGAGCTCGACGTTGACGAGATGCCCGAGAACCCCGAGATCCCGGGCGAATACCGCCGGCAAACCGAGGGGATGGTGTATGGGGCGAGTGCCGCCGCACAGGGCGAGTCGGATCGGTTCTATCACAACAAGCTGAATTTCACCTTTGCCCACCCACCGGGCTGGACGGTGAGTCAGTCGAGCCGGGCGATTGTTGCCACCTCCGCGGATGGCAGTCAGACCCTGACCATTGGCTTGGCACGCATTGACCCGAACAAAGACACCGAGGCGAGCCTAATTGCCAACGCCCAGGGAGAGGTCACCGACTTCGAGGCGTTGGAGCAATATGGCCTGAACGGCTCCACCGCCGTGGCCTCAAGCGGCGGGCAGTCTGTCCGGCTCGCGGTGATTGATCACAGTTACCGCTTCCTGTTCGAGGGCGAGGCGCCGGATCTTGGCGCCGCCGATGCAGGTTTCCGGACCATTATCGATAGCTTCCGACCCCTGACAGGTCGCGAAAAAGTAACTGGCACCAGCCACACGCTGCACTACATTCAGGTACCCCGCGGGGCGACCTTTGCCTCGCTGGCGAGCAGCGTGAAATTGCCCGATGCCGAAAATCAGCTGCGGCTGATCAACGGCTATTACCCAACAGGGGAGCCCCGCACGGGCGATTGGGTTAAAGTCATCCGCTGATCTCCCAAGCCAAGTGGATCTGCCGTTATGGCCCGCGCTTTTCAACCGCCCCATTGGACTCTATTACGCCTCCGAATTGTGTTGGCTGCGGTCACGCTGCTGCCAGTCATAGCGCCTGCCCGCGCCGAGCTCGTGGTGTATACGGCAGAGCTGATCCGTACCATGGAGCCCGCCCTGCCTACTGCAACCGCGGTGGCGGTAGAGGATGGCTTGATCGTCGCGGTGGGC
>CAXEVD010000108.1:0-5835 GCA_963999395.1 uncultured Halieaceae bacterium | reverse complement strand
CAGCACCCAGAGTCAGCACGGCCAAAATCAGGAAGTTAATGCCCAGACCGACGCTGACCAGAAAATTCGCGCGGGCCTTGCCATACAGTTCGCTGATTAAGTCAGTGCAGAGAAAAGTGAGCGGGTAGGGGAGCACCCCGACCGCGAGCGCCAACGGCCCGAATTGGATAAAGCGGGTGATGCCCACCACATTGAGCAGCGTCATGGCCGAGAGAAAAATGCCGGCCAGCACGAGAAATGTGCGCTCGCGGCGCTCCGTGATGAAAGTGGTGCTGGCGGTCACGTCAGTGTTCCACCTGCCCCAGATTGCCGTGCATGACCGAACCGTTAATCACGGGGTGGTCGTGAGCCCATAGGATCAGGTCGGCAATTTCACTGGGCGCGACGAGTCTGCCAAAGCTGTTCATCTCACCCAGATTGTCGAGCACGGCGTCGTCGTGGCCAACATGCTGGCGCAGCATGCTGGTATCGGTGAAGCCGGGACAGATGAGTGCGGTATGAATGCCTCTGCCCATGAGGTCCTGACAGGTTGCCCGCATCATGCCCAGCTGGGCATGCTTGCTGACGATGTAACTGAAGGCACCCGCCACGGCCTTTTCCGACAGTGTCGAGCCAACATAGAGCACGCTGGATCTGGCGGGCATCAGCGGCAGTAAGCTGCGATTCAAGGCGTTGATGCCCACTACATTGACTGCCAGGACCAGGGATAAATCGGCGTCCTCGGTGGTGTCGCAGCGATCTTTGAGCATGAGTGAGGCGTTATGGACCAGACACACCGGCGCGCCGCCGGCATCCGCTACCCTCGATGCCAGCGTCGCGCAGGTTTGGGACGCAGACTGCTCGTCGGCGAGATCCGTCGCCAGCGTTTCGACCCCGGGCACGGGGCAGTCCCGGCGAGAGACGTTGATAACGGTGTAGCCGTGCTCAACAAATTGCTCCGCTGCTGCTGCGCCAATACCGGAGCTCGCACCGGTCAGTATCGCGATCGGGTCCATAAGGACTCCCGTGGTCTATCAGAGGGCGACAGGTTACTGCAGGCTCGACTCAGGGTCACGGACTCACTGCGCGCCTCGCTGGGGTGGCCGTGCGCCCGGACTTGCCGAAAATGGGCGCATCACACACCATAACGGCAAACGGTAAGGGACCTCCCATGAGCCAGCTGGCGACATTGCACATTGATAAGCAGGCGCACAAGTTTTCTGCGGCCCACTTCACTATCTTCTCCGAGACGGAGCGGGAGCGCCTGCATGGACACAACTACGGCGTATCGGCGCGGATTGTGGCGGCGATGGGGGACAACGGTTTTTCCGCTGACTACAACGTGTACAAGCGGGCACTGCAGCGATTGTGCGATGACCACGATGAGTACATGTTGCTGCCGAGTCAATCACGCTGGCTTCAGGTGGCTGAGGAAGACGACGAATATCTGGCGACTTTCAATGGCAAAACGCTTCGCTTCCCAATCGACGAGACGCTGCTGCTGCCTATCACCAATGTCACCGTAGAAGCGCTGGCCCATTACTTGTTGAATCAGCTGATGGAAGAGGCAGATCTGGGCGATCTGGTAGAACTGGAGCTGTTTGTCAGCTCTGGCGATGGTCAGATGAGCTCGGCCTGCTGGCGAGCACCGTAAAAAAACGCTTTTTTTTGGAACTTTTCGCTGAAACCCCTGTCACAGAGGCAGCTGTTGAGATGGCGATGTCCACGGGTGCACCGCAAGGGAAACATCTGAGCAGCGAGGGTCCGACTATTGAGATCCTCCCCGTTTTGAGTGGCTCCTTCATTGCCGGCTGATATTCAGCCGGCTTTTTTTACCCGCGTTTTAGTGTCACGCCACAGACGCTTGCTAGCGCGCTGTGTGCCCCCGCCAAACGTCCAAGAGGCTTTCCTGAGTCTGAGGGCCCACGAGGGTATCGGTCACCGCGCCCTCCGGGTTAACCAGTAGTGTTGTCGGCAGTACGCGCGGCCGCTCAATACTCAGGGCGGCGCCGGGGTCCTGCTCGAGCAGGGTGAAGCTAATCCCCAGCTCGGCAGCCTGCGACTGCAGCGCTTCACCGTTTTGCCCGTCGTAGTTCACGGCAAAGACCATCAGCTCGGTGCTGTCGTTAAGGGCATTCAGCTCGGGTATTTCTTCCCGGCACGGAGTGCACCAGATGGCCCAGTAGTTGATTACCCGCCACTGACCTGCGCCGGGCAATTCATCGACTGGTTGAGTACAACCCTGCAGCCACTGTGCCGCGAAAACGATCGGGATGAGTATTTTCATGCCGATGGGGATTGTTCGGTGGCAAAGAGCTCCGCAAGGGGGGTCGCCAGCAGCGCCGACGCAATCGGCAGGGTGACTGTCAGCAGCGCCACCAGTGCGAACAGGCTGACAAAAGTGAGCGCTGCGGCACTGGCGTTGAGCCGGTCCTCGACGCACCGGTTAAGGAGATAGCGCAAGCGGAGACTCGCGTTTTGCACTGTGGGATGCGTTACCATTGCCGGTCAACCAATAGAGCGGTGCTGATGGATTATCCCACATTACCCTGCGCCCGGAGTCGCCGTCGAGCGACCGTCATTAGCTGCATGCAAAATCAGAGGATCGGTTGATCGTGACCGTGGGGCCTTATGTTTTGGTGCTTTACTGCAGTCGGGAGGGCGCCACGGCCGCGATGGCACGACAGGTGGCACGGGGCGTCGAGTGTGTATCCGGCATTGAAGCGCGGCTGAGAACCGTGCCTTCGCTATCTACAGCGGACACAGCATCAGAAGACGCGGCGCAACACGCGACGCAGGATGACCTGAAAGGCTGCGCCGGTTTGGTGCTGGGTAGTCCAACACGATTTGGCAATATGGCCGCCCCGCTGAAGCAGTTTCTCGATGAGAGCAGCGCCTTGTGGCTTCAAGGCGCGCTGATTGACCGACCCGCCGGAGTCTTTACCTCTACCAGTTCTCTGCACGGTGGCCAGGAGACAACGCTTATGAGCATGATGCTGCCGCTGATTCACCACGGCATGGTCATGGTGGGGGTGCCTTACTCGGTGCCGGAGCTGCGGGCGACCGAAGCAGGTGGGACGCCGTACGGTGCCAGCCATTGGTCCACCGAGGCCGGAGATCGGCCAATGGATGATCGGGAGTCGGCCATTTGTCGCGCGCTGGGTAAACGGGTGGCCGAGTGGGCGATGCGCGCTTTGGGACCACAGTAACGATGGCATCGATGCAAACTGCGCCGCGCGGGCGGCTCACCTCCGCTTTGTGGATCCTGATGTGGCTCACCTGGCTTGTTTTTGTGGCGCAGCAGGCGGCTGACGTGGAGCGCTTTTCCGGGACCTGGTTTCTGATTGGGCTGCGCGGCGCGCCCCTCGTGTTTTTCTTGTGGGCGGCATTGACTGACAGTATGCGACTGTTCATTTGGTTTGAGCTGGTGCTGCTGTTTTACTTTATCTCGGCGGTCGAGGCGGCTTTCGCCTATCAGGCGGATATCCTGTCGATCGCAGGTCTGGCGCTCGTGGTGATCAACTTCACCGCGTGCATGCTTTACATCCGCTATCGGGGTCGGGAACAGCGCGGCGCCCTGTGAGAAAAAATACGTCTCGGCATTGAAAGGTTGGGCACTTGTCGCTCCCTCAATTGTCTGAGGTATTCATCCACCAATTGGAAGGCTGCCTGAGTGCAGTCATGGCCGACTGGAGCCAGACAAGGAGAGGTCCTGACGATGATGCGATTATTGAAAGGAATATGGCGTGTATTGAGCGGCATCAGCCGCGCGATATCCGTTTTGGTGCCGCTCCTGTTTGTGACCATTTTTGTGATCGCTTTTAGCACCACGCTGAATGAGTCAACGCCCGAGCCACTCCCGGAGCGTGCAGCCTTGCTGATCGCCCCGTCGGGGCCATTGGTTGAGGACTCTCCGCCAGTCGACACTCTGTCAGCGTTTATTAATCAGGATTACGATCAGCCTGTGCTCTTGAATGATGTGGTGCGGTCGATTCGCTGGGCGGCGACCGATGAGCGCATCACCGCCCTGGTGTTTGATTTGGAGAATCTCGCCGGCCCCTCCACCAGCCAGACGCTGGAAATCAGCAGCGCGATCGAAGTCTTCAGGGCATCGGGCAAGCCCGTGATCGCCGCGGGCGATTTTTATTCGCAGGCGCATTATTTGCTGGCCTCACAGGCAGATCAGATTTGGCTGCATCCCGAGGGCGGTATGTTCCTCGAGGGGTTCTCGGTGTACCGCTCCTACCTGCGATCATTCCTTGAGAAAACCCGGGTCACTATGCATGTCTTCCGCGCGGGTGAGAACAAGTCCGCGGTAGAACCCTATCTGCGCGATGACATGTCCGACGAAGAGCAAGAGGTGGTCTCCCGCTGGTTGGAAGGGCTCTGGGCGACTTACACCGAGCTCGCCGAGTCTGGGAGGGAATTGCCGGCGGGGACAATGGATCAGTTTATCGCGTCCTTTGCCGCTCAGCTCGACGCCTCAGACAACGACTTGGCCGAAACCATGCTGGCTGCGGGCTGGGTCGATATGCTCGTCGATCACGCCCAGATGGAAGATGCATTGGTCGAGTGGGTGGGCGTGACCGATGAGGACGGTTACGCCGAGTTTATGTCACTTGATCGCTATGTCGAGGACTTCAAGATGAGTCGCTCGCTGACGGAAGAGAACCTGCCGCTGATCGCCATCATCCCGGTTGAGGGCACCCTGATGCCCGGGGACAGTGAAGAAGGCATGGCGGGCAGTGATACGATCAACGGCTATATCGACACTGCTTTGGAGGCCGAAGATCTGGCGGCCATCGTACTGCGCGTGAACTCCCCCGGCGGCAGCGTGTTCGCCTCGGACCTGATCCGGCGAAAGCTGCTAGAGGTGGTAGACGCCGACATTCCCATTGTCGTGTCCATGGGCACTATCGCGGCCTCTGGCGGGTACTGGATCGCAGCAGAAGCAGACGAGATCTGGGCCTTGCCCACGACACTGACCGGTAGCATCGGCGCCTTCTCCGCTTTCCCCACAATTGAGGGCATCTTGGAGTACATCGGTGTCACCGTTGATGGCGTCGGAACCACTCCGCTGGCGGGCGCGGCAAGCTTTAACCGCGGGCTGAGCCCGGAGATGGCGAGCATTGTGCAGGCGCTAGCTTATGGCGCCTATGACGACTTCATCGAATTAGTGGCGAGTGGCCGGGACATGAGTGAGCAGGCCGTGAGGGAGGTCGCCGACGGGCTGGTATGGACCGGCGCCGAAGCGGCGGATCGCGGTCTAGTTGATGAGCTAGGTGGTTTGTACGAGGCGGTGGCGGCCGCGGCGCGCCTGGCCGGCGTAAAAGAGTGGCGAACTGCTCGCACCCGGGTACCGCCCTCTTTTGACAGTGTCTTGTTGCAGGAACTGAGGCGCTCCTTTGGCATGGTCGCGGCGCCGCTGGGCGGCTGGTTCGAGTCGCTGGTCAGCGCCTTCAAACCCGCGATAAAGAGCCTCTCCAGTCTCCGCGATCCGATGCATGTGTATGCCCAGTGCCTTCCCTGTGCGCCGCTGCTCTAGGACTCATCTCTGATGGTGCTCGAGTTTTCTGAAGAAGCCAGTCCGGCATTGCCGGCCGCATCGACCATCGTGGTCCGACAGACCCATGACGGATTAGAGACACTCCTCCTCAAGCGTAGCGATGAGCTCAAACACATGCCCGGGCTCTGGGTATTTCCCGGTGGCAAGGTCGAGGACTCAGATGAGGGCGATGACGACCTCCAGCAAGCCCGCTGCGGTGCTGCTCGGGAGTTGCAGGAGGAGGCGGGGCTTTCGCTGCCGGCTGAGTCGCTACTGACATTCTCTCATTGGCTCACCCCTGTCGTGGTGAA
>CAXEVD010000107.1:0-5849 GCA_963999395.1 uncultured Halieaceae bacterium | reverse complement strand
CGCTGATGAAGATCATGAAGGCGACGATACCGGACAGCAGCGGCGAGATGACCCAGCTGGCGGCAATCGGCACGACACCATCCCAGTGTACGGCGTCCATCGACACGCCAACCGCGCCGAAGCCGATGACCGCACCGATGATCGAGTGGGTGGTGGAAACCGGCCAACCCTTGATCGAGGCCACCAGCAGCCAGGTGCCGGCTGCCAGCAGCGCGGCCAGCATGCCAAGGACCATCTGATCCGGGCTGATGGCTTCGGCATCGACGATGCCGCTGCGAATGGTCTGGGTTACCGAGCCGCCGGCCAGATAGGCGCCCAGAAACTCGAACACCATGGCGACGACGATCGCCTGCTTGATGGTCAGTGCGCGCGAGCCCACCGAGGTGCCCATGGCGTTGGCTACGTCATTGGCGCCGACGCCCCAGGCCATGAAAAAGCCAAAAAGGCAGGCAAGAATCAGCAGTATGGTGCCGTATTCCGCGATAAGGGTCATATGTCACATTCTCTATACGGGTGCATGGGCCGCCGGCGTTTATGGGTGTGCGCCGGCATGCGTACTGATGGCCAGGGGGTCGCTGTCCTAGCGAGCCATCAGCAGTTCCAGGCGGTTACCGACGCGCTGGGCGCGGTCGGTTGCGCGTCGCCGGCCGTTTTGATGGAGCAATTGGACGTAAGCGACGACGAGTCGGAGGACGAAAAAATGGCGGCGCCGATAGCCCACAGACCAGTGCCAGCGCCGCCGCCCGATTCGCCGGACGACGACCACGTGGATTTCCGTTCTACGATGTCGGCGCGCATTGCCGCGGCGCGGGCGGCGGCCGGGCGCGGCATGGGTCCTAAGGGACTGAGAACCATTCGGGACCGAAGAGGGCCCTTCCGGAAATCGATCACCGTGGCGCGGTCGCCGCCCGCGTCGCCGGGTGGGATTGATATGGAGGAGGAGAACGGGTTGTGGAAGCGGGCGAAGTCGCCTCCACCTTCTTATGTGAGCGCGGCGCCGCGAATAGTCAATACGAGTAGGGAGCACTTCTAGTAAGCCTGAGAAAAACAACTAGTCTTTACCGTACGACGGGGCCCACTGCTGCCCCGATTGCTGGAGGCCCTGGGTCTCCCTGTCAGCTTCGGGCACCAGATCTTGATCATATTCCTCGACGTCCCGACCGTGCAGCGCGAGCGCCGCCCTAATTTCCATCGCTGCCGTGCGCAATCGTGAGCACAGCGCAAATTAGTCAGAGAGAGCAACGGAGTCAGACCAGAGTCGGACGCAGAAGCACTCACCAAAAGCGGTAGAATGGCTGTCAAAACCCTCATCCTGCTCGCACTGAGCGTTTCGGCGCAGCGCAGCCGCCTCGACGTGCATACGGAGAATGACAACGACACTCGGTCGGACCGCTATCTCAACGTCTACGGTGCGCCGCTCAAAAAGTGCAGCGGGCCGGGCATGGCGCTGACCGGATTCACCCGAGAGGGCACATGCACGGACCGCGTCGACGACGCCGGCTCGCACCACATCTGCATCGAGATGGATAGCGTCGACGGCGGCAACTTCTGCGAGGTGACGGGCCAGCCGAACTGGTGCGACGATTACATGCAGTGCGACGGCAAGCGGGGACTCTGTCCGGTGCAGCACTGGTGCGTCTGCGAGTGGGCGTTCGCGTCCTACATTACGCGGGCCGGCGGATGCGACAAGATCCAGAGCATCGACTGCGAGGCGACGAACCGCTGGGCGTACCTGCACTACCAGCAGAAGGGTGCGAGCGAGGCGCTCGCGTGCCTCGAGAGCCGCTGCGGCCTCGGGGGCACGTCGGACTGATTTATGTGTAAAGTGACTTGAATGATATCGTCGAGTCGTCACGGTGACTAGAGTCATTCGAAAAATTCTTAGCAAGGTGAAACAGGAGGGAATGGAAGTTGAGAACATTGGACAGTGGCCGGCACCTAGGCCGCCACTTGTATCGTGCTGCCGGGAACCGCCCCGGCCGGTACCTAGACCTGCAAGAGCCGCCCGTCCGGAGCTCTCACGGTCATCACCGCGCCCGGCGCGACGCCCGCGGGAATCTGGACCATGAACTGCTGGCGCTGAGCGACGGGCTGAGCGACGGGCTGGGGCACGGGGGCCGGGGCCACCTGCTGCGGTTGTTGTGGTTGTTGTGGCGCGTCGACCGACGCCGCCCGCGGCTTGACGTCCTCGACGCCCTCGAGCAAATTCGGCTTGTAGCCGGCGGGGCGCTTCTGGCCGGCCTGCGGGTGGCCCTGCGCCGGGTTCGACTGCGTGAAGCGGATCCGGTACTCGGGGTAGGCCTGGGCGTCGTGGTACGTCACGAAGATGCTCGGGTCGGCCATGTTGTCGACCGTCGTGTCGTAGAGGAGGTTGCGCCGCGCGTCGCGCACGTCGGGCGTCAGCGCGTCCTTGACGCCCTTGGACCACGCGCCGACGACGACGCGCACGGCGAAGATGGTCTGCAACCCGCGCCCGTCGGCGGGCGAGTAGAGTGGATAGGTGCTGTACGACGCGTCGCGCGCGAAGTAGACGCCCTTGCCGTACAACGTCGCGTTCTTGCCGCAGAAGCTCCGGTTGAACCCCTGCTGCAGGATCTTGTCCACGACGTCCGGCCCGCAGCCGTGGAACAGCCAATTCCTGACCTGGCTGCCGGAGTGGTTCGTCGGGTTCGGGGGCCGCGACTCGGCCTCGCGCTGGCAGATCTGCGACTTCTTGACGCAGTACGACTGCCACAACCCAATGTTCTGGACCCGCTCGATGGAGTGGATGTTCAGCTGCTGCTGTCTCGTCGTCAAAGCAATAGCGTCGAAGACGCGCTTATATTCTGAGCTATTCTTCGCCAGGGGGAAGTACTGCGCCACCAAGGGATCCTTGACCTCGTCCCAGTACTTGGGCATGGCCAGCGCGTCGTTGCCGGCGCCCATGGCCTTCTGCATCTCCTTCAACTGGTCCGCCGTCGGGATGTCACTGACCTTCTCGGGGAACCAGCCCGACGACAGCGACACGCCGTCGGCCCCGTACTTCTTCATATCTTCTGATTCATCTTTACTCGCGTTCAACACCACACTCCCGTAGATCCAGCCGTCGTCCCGTTGCTTCGAGACCTGTACGATCGAATCCTTTCTTAGCAGTAAAGCGTCCTGGTCCCACAATTCTTCGGGCCGCGCCTCGCCCCAGCCCCCCGGCGGCGGCTGGACCTTGCGCTTGAGGGTCTCGCCGTGCGCCTGGCCCTCCGCGGACGTGTCCCTTAGTACAGGTCTTTTATATCCCGTCGTCAGGTTCTTCTGCTCCTTCTTGCCCGCGTCGATCTCGTACTGCAGCTGCCGCCCGGGAAGCGCGACGACGTACGGGACCACGCCGCCACTTCCTAACGCCTGTTCTAGCTGGGTCTGCGTCTCCGGCGGGAACGCGACCCAGTTCGGTTGTTTTGTTAAATGAGGCGGGTGCTGGCCCATCTTATGAACCTCCTCCTGCCAGTACCACGTGCCCGGCGAGCTCACGTCGACGGCGTCCTGTTGCGTCGAGTGCCCCGCGGGGACGTAGTCCCGGACGCAGACCTTGAAGCCGACGACGGCGTCCTTGAGCTCCTGCGCCATGGCGTCCATTGCGGTGAGTATGGCGTCGCGGTTGGTCAATGCGATATCGCGCCACATCAGCGGGTCTGACGCCGCAATACGCGTCATATCTCTTAATGCACCCCCGCCATGCTGCATCGGCGACAACGCATGATCAGCAAGCATCGATGTCAGGGCGTAGGCCACCATATGAGGTACATGGCTACTGGCCGCCAGTGCCGCGTCGTGATCTGCCACGGACATATGGGTGATGCGTGCGCCCGCGGTGGTCCACAGCCGCTCTACCGTCTTGAGTGCCGACGTGTCGGTATTGCCCGAGGGCGTCAGAATGACCTCGCGCCCATCAAAGAGCTCCGGATAGGCAGCTTCGACGCCGCTGTTTTCGCTACCCGCGATGGGGTGCCCGGGCACAAACCTTGGGTAGTCGGTGCCCGCAGCCTCAACAATGACGCCTTTAATGCTGGCCACATCCGTGACCACGGGCTCTCCTGAGGCGAATGCCAGATCCAACACCTCTGGCAACAGTTGCGCCGTGGCCTCCGGTGAGGCACCGATGACGATGACATCGGCCTCGGCAACGACGGTCGACAGATCCAGACTGAAACGATCAATGAGCCCCAAAGCCAACCCACGCTCAAGAGAGGGTGCACGTGGACCCCAAGCAATGAGCTCGGCGCGCCAGTCTCTGTGCTTGAGCGCACCGGCCAGAGACCCGGAAATCAGCCCGAGACCCAAAAACGCAACGATGGGGTCGTGGTCGTTATCCACGATCAAATCGGCGCTCGGGGATAGGAGCCCAGCCTCTTCAGCATGATCGAGTGCTCTGCGATCTGCCCCATCACCTCCAGCATGACGTCGTCGGCGAGGTGACCCTCACACTCGATGTAGAACACATAGGTCCACTTTTCGGTTTTAGAGGGCCGGGAATCGATGCGCGTCAGACTGATGCCGTTTTCCTCGAAGGGCCGCAACAGACCGAGTAACGCACCGGGCCGGTTCCGCGCGGAGACCAAAAGCGAGGTTTTGTCGTGGCCACTGGGTGGAATCATCTCTTTGCCCAGCACCAAAAATCGTGTGGTGTTGGTGGAGCTGTCCTGTATGGCGCTCGCCAGGGTATCCAGCTGATGCAGGCCCGCTGCCAGCTCGCCGGCAATCCCCGCCACACCCGCCTCAACGCCTGCCCTGCGCGCCGCCTCGCCGTTGCTGGCGACAGCCTCACGGGGAACTTTCGGTAGGTGACTGTCGAGCCATTGCCGGCACTGCCCCAGCGCCTGCTCGTGACCCAGAATCAACTGGATATCGGATTGCGCGGCACCCCGACCTGCGAGGAGGTGGTGTACGACCGGCAGTTCGATCTCCCCCGTGATCTGCAGCGGCGACTCGAGAAAACAATCCAGCGTCTGACCCACCATGCCCTCGGTTGAATTTTCAACGGGGACCACACCGTAGTCACAGAGGCGTTCTTCAACCTGCCGAAAGACTTTGTGGATGCTGGCTTGACCCTGCGGTATGGCCGATTGACCAAAATGCTTCAAGGCCGCCGCTTGGGAGTAGGTGCCCTCGGGCCCCAGAAAGGCAACAGACAGCGGCTGCTCGAGCGCCAGGCAGCTGGACATAATTTCCCGAAAGACCGAGGCAATGTGCTCCGACGCCAGCGGCCCTGGGTTTCGTTCCTGAATCGCGCGCAACACTTGTGCCTCGCGCTCGGGCCGATAGAAGACCGTGGGGGCTTCGTCAGACTGCGACGCATCGAGCTTCACCTGCGCGACTTCCTGTGCGCAACGCGCCCGCTCGCTGATCAGCTCGAGTAGCTGACTGTCGATGGCGTCAATGCGATCGCGAATCTTACCGAGTTGTTCATCAGGGTCCATGGGGTATCCCCTCGCCGGGTTTCCTAACCGTGGCGTTGTTCGAAATCCTGCATGAAGTCACACAGGGCGTCCACCGAAGCTTCTTCCACCGCATTGTATAGGCTCGCACGCATCCCGCCGACCGAGCGATGCCCCTTGAGATTCAGGAGTCTGCCCGCCTCGGCTTCCTGCAGGAAAATCGGGTCCAGCCGATCATCGGCCAGCGTAAACGGCACATTAATCAACGAACGACTGGTGGCCTCAACTGGATTGCCGTAGAAGTTGCTCTCGTCGATGACACGGTAGAGTTTGCCGGCTTTTCGACGGTTAATCACCGCCATTTCTTCCAGCCCGCCCAGATTCTCCAGCCACTCGAATACCAGCCCTGTCAGATACAGAGCGAATGTAGGCGGCGTGTTGTAC
>CAXEVD010000106.1:0-5871 GCA_963999395.1 uncultured Halieaceae bacterium | reverse complement strand
ACGACATCTATGCCTACGGGGGCGACGTGGGCTTCATCTCGGATTCAAAACCGGAACGCGAGTCCATATCGGTATATGGTCAGGGCACCTGGTCATTTACGGATAGCATTCGCATGATCGCGGGCCTGCGGTATACAGAGGATGAGGTTTACAGCGCTGTCACCAACTTCTACGGCCGCGAAGGCACGGAGATTCTCGAAATCGAGAGTGAGAAAGTGACCGGGAGACTGGCTCTGGAAGTCGATCTTGGTGACGCCACCATGGCCTATGCCTCCTACACGCGAGGCTTCAAGCCCGGCGGCTCTAATCTGACTTTCGGCCGTGAAGACGTGGTGTCACCGATCGTGGTGTTGCCCGTTTTTGAGGAAGAAACGATTGATGCCTTTGAGGTCGGTGTCAAAACCGATCTCGTCGACGGCAGGGTTCGACTCAACGGTGCGGCGTTCTTTTACACTTACGACAACCTCCAGTATCAAGCCACTGACCCGGAGGTGTTCCAAGGCGGCGTGGGCAACATCCCTGAATCGGAAATCATGGGCGCTGAGCTAGAGCTCGGCGCATTTGTCACGGACTCAATTATATTCGATGCCCGCCTAGCCTGGCTGGATACCGAAATCACATCAAGCCATCTGGCGCTGGATAACGTCGAGTCCGAGGCCGCGACAAACGCATTGCTCGCTCAGGGCATCAGCCTATTCAGCCCCGAGGTAGAGATTGCCCGGGCAGGCCAGATTGCCGATGTCAGAGGTAACGAGCTGGCCAAGACACCCGGCTTTACCGCAAATCTGGCGCTCACCTATAGCAAAGCCATCGGCAGCTGGGGTGATTTCGAAAGCACCGTAAGCTACACCCACCGTGGTGACTTCAGACACCGCATTTTCAATAACCCCATCACCGATGAGGTCGACAGCTACGACACCTTTGATGTGATGTTGCGCTTCTCGCCGACCAACGCCAACTGGCAGGTCGAGCTGATCGGTAGGAACCTGACGGATGAGGACGGCATCAATGCGCGCTTCACCGACGTGTTTGGCGTGGGCGCCACCGGTGATCAGTTCATCCCGCCGCGTCAGTTGATGGCTCGAATAGGCATCGATTTCTGAGCACTGACCTCCCGGGCTCATTTAGCCCGGGACCAAACCTCCGCGGTGACATGAGTGACGGCATGCAATTCATCAGCTCGCGGCCTGCGCTGGCAAGTCGAAAGGTAGCTGGTCTTACTACCGCATTCGGCGAGCGACCGCCTCTACTGATGCACGGTCTTTGACCTTTAAGCCGAACATCACAACAGCAATCGCAGCGGCCTGCGAGTAAACTCCATAGCGGCTTCAGGAGCTGGGGCTGACCCAAGAATGATTCGAAAAAGGGGCACTTCGTGGAACGGTTCTTCAAACTCTCTCAATCAAATACCACCGTTGGTATCGAGCTGGGCGCAGGCCTCACTACCTTTATGGCCATGGCCTACATTGCCTTTGTGAATCCGCAAATGATGGCCTCGGCCGGCATGGATCAGGGTGCAGCGTTTGTCGCCACTTGCATCGCCGCAGCACTGGCCTGCTTCTTCATGGGGCTATACGCCAACTGGCCAGTGGGTCTTGCGCCGGGTATGGGACTCAATGCGTTTTTCACCTACACCATCGTCGGGGATATGGGTTATCCGTGGGAGACCGCACTGGGTGCTGTGTTTATAGCGGGGATCCTGTTTGTAATCCTAACTGTGACCCGACTCAGGGAGTGGATGCTCATTAGTATCCCTTGGAACCTGCGCATCGCGATGGGCGCGGGCATCGGGCTCTTTGTGGGCATGATTGGGCTCCGCAATGGCGGACTGATCGTCGATCACCCGGCCACCATGCTCTCGCTCGGCAATTTCCGGATTACCGAAACACTCCTGGCCGCGCTGGGCTTTCTCATCATCACTGGGTTAGCTACGCGACGCTTTCCCGGTGCGATCCTACTCGGCATCTTGGCGGCCACTGCCGTCGGTTTGGGAGCCGGTGTCGTCCAGTATCAGGGCGTGGTGTCGGCACCACCTTCTATCGCCCCTGTTTTGGGCAAGCTGGATATCGCCGCCGCACTGGATGTCACAATGACCAGTGCAATCGTCTCCCTCCTGTTCGTGAATCTATTCGATACCGCTGGCACGCTGGTAGGAGTGGCAACTCAGGCGGGGCTCACTAAAGCAGATGGCACGATTGAAAATCTTGATCGCGCGCTTAAGGCCGACAGTGCTAGCAGTGTGGCCGGCGCGCTGGTTGGCTGCGCCCCCGTCACCTCCTACGTAGAGAGTGCGGCAGGGGTCGCTGCGGGAGGCAGAACCGGTCTCACAGCCTGTGCGGTGGGCGTGCTGTTTTTAGCGATGATCTTTTTTGCGCCTTTAGCCAGCATGATTCCGCCTTTCGCCACTGCAGGCGCCCTGCTTTACGTGGCATTACTCATGATGTCGGGCATGCAGCACCTCACCTGGTCCGACCCCACCGAGCTACTGCCGGCGCTGCTAACCATCATCATGGTGCCGCTATCTTTTTCCATAGCAAACGGCATTGCCGCGGGCTTTTTAAGCTATGTGCTGTTAAAGGTAATTGCGGGCAAAGCGTCTGATGTGAGTGCCGCGGCCTGGGTAATGGCGCTTATTTTTACGGCTCGATTTGCCTTTGTGTGACTCAGCGCCCAGCGCGGACTCACAAAGCATAACGGCGCAGTCAAACTGTTTAAAAGAAGTAGCGAAAGCCGGCAACGGGCTGCCACTAGGATGCGATGCGATCCTTAATAATCTCATAGAGGGCGGGTCTGTGTTCGCGGATCTCCTCCACCGAGAGTCCCTCCAGTGAGTGGGGGTACATGAGCCAGGCGTCAGTCTCTTCAAGGAAGTACTCAGGCACACGATCTACCTCACGCCGGCTGGACTTGTAGTACGGGACCGCCACCCGAATATCTGAGGGTGTGTTGAGCCGCGCGAGCGAGGTCAACCTCTCAATGACAGCATAGACGGTGCGGCCGGTATCAAAGACGTCATCCACGATTAAAAGCTTGTCTTCCGCCGTAACGTTCTTAATCAGGTAATTAAGGCCATGCACACGAATCCCGCCCAGGCGCTGATCAATGCCCGCATCATAAGAGGACGTGCGAATCGCGATGTGATCGGTCTCGACGCCGCAGTGGGCGAGAAACTCCTGCACGGCGATACCAATCGGCACCCCTCCCCGCCAGATGGCAATAATCATCGTCGGCTCAAATCCGCTTGAGAAAACATGCTCTGCCAGACGGAAGGAATCCACCAACAGCTGGTCGGCCGAGAGATACTGCTTGTCGCTCATTGTGTCGAGATTCTCACCGCATAGAGGGTATAGTCACCGCTGAACTTCGCCAGTCGGTATGTGCGAGACGTTAACTTGAAAAAGCAATTTATTGAAGAGCAGCAGCTGCTCGAAGAGGCTTTCAAGCTCGCTGTAGAGATCTTCGACAGCGGCTTTCGGCCCGACTTTATCGTGGGCATCTGGCGCGGCGGCTCAACGGTTGGCATCTATGTTCAAGAATGCCTCCAGTATTTGGGCATTAAAACCGACCACATCTCTATCAGAACCTCCTACCGGGGCCAGCCGAGTTATGGCGAACTCGTAGATAACCCCGAGCGCATCCGAGTGCATGGCTTGCAGTATCTGTTTGAAAACCTGAACCGCAACGACAAGCTGCTCATCGTCGACGACGTTTTCAGCTCGGGCTACAACGTTGAGGCCTTGATCACCCGGCTCAACGCGAAGTGCCGGCGGAACATGCCCGAAGAAGTGCGCGTGGCGGTGCTCTTTTACAAGCCAGGCAAAAACCTGAGCGGCCGCAAACCCGACTACTTCTTGCACACCACCGAGGATTGGCTAGTGTTGCCATACGAACTGCAAGGTCTAACACCTGATGAAATTGCTCAGCATAAGCCTGAAGTGGCCACCGTCCTGAGCAAAATTCAACAGGGCGCTTAGTGGCCTAGAACCTCTGAAACGATCAACATCACACCAACGCATAGAAAGGAGCAGAATGATGGCTGAATTTAGAAGCGGACGAGGCCTAACAGGGCAATGCATTGGCCAGCACAAGCTCTCACAGGAGTAGTACCAAGAAACGCTGAGATAGCATCAAGAGAAAGCGGCGGAAGACATAGACGAAGACTGAGTTGCCGACTCGGGGCCCTGCCGTGATTAATTGCGCAAAGAGAGCCACCTATGCCAGAGGGTCCTGAAATACGCCGAGCTGCCGATAAAATTGAGGCGGCGCTCAAGGATAAGACCGCCGAACGCGTTGAATTCGGTCTAGCGCCGCTGAAAAGATTTGCCAAGTCGCTCACCGGCAGCACCGTTCTCTCTCTGGAAACGCGAGGCAAGGCGCTGCTCTCGCACTTTGACTCGGGCTACACCATCTACTCCCACAACCAACTCTACGGCGTATGGCGGGTTGTGAAGCGGGATAAGTTGCCTAAAACAAACCGGCAGTTGCGACTAGCCATCCACACAGACCAGCATAGCGCCCTCCTCTACAGCGCATCAGACATCAGCGTGTGGAAAACCGAAAAGATCGAGGAGCATCCGTTCTTACAGCGTATTGGTCCCGATATTCTCAATCCCAACCTCACCTGGCAGGAAGTCGCAGAGCGACTGCAGAGCAGGGCGTTTGCCGGCAGAGCCCTGAACTCTGTCTATCTGGATCAGGCATTCCTCGCTGGATTAGGTAACTACCTGAGGAGCGAGATTTTATTCATCGCGGGTATTCATCCAGCAAGAAAAGCTCGAGAGCTGAGCAAAGGCGAGATCGGCAAGTTGGCGCGCGCCACGTTAGATATCTGCCAACGCAGCTATGCATCGCAGGGCGTCACAATCCCGGATCGACAATACAAAGCATTAAAGAAAAAGGGCGTCAGCTATGGAAAAGCACGTTTCTTTGTTTTCAGCCGTGCCAACCAGCCATGCCGTGTGTGCAAAACCAAGATTCAGCGTTCAACCGCCAACTCCCGGCGAATTTATACCTGCACCACCTGCCAACCCAATGACTGAGCAAGCCCGTCGTAAGATCGCTGTGCTGACTGTCCATATGGCCGTTCAGGCATGTCCTGCCTACCCGGTCTTTACTCCTATTAGGATCCCCCGATGCTGCAATTTCTTTTTTTGATCATTGATGTGGTGATCGTCGTGGCGTTCATAGCCGGACCCTGGATCTTCCTGACAAAACTCAATGTTCAGTGGCCCAACTGGCTAAAGGACGGAATCGTTGGAGTAATTGTTTTCGTCATTTGGGCGGGCATTGCACTATATCTCGCCACCCAAACTATTATTTGGCTGGGCTTCGTGCCGTGAGGCACTACTGCAGTAAGCTCGAGGCATGAGATCGCTTTTACACCCAATCGGGACTGACCGAACTTGTATGGCTCGCTCAACTCGGCGAACAGGGTTTTCGATTCAGTAGCATGCAATCTTGGCAGGGGTAGCGGATCGTGTCGACACAATTAGAATTGGTGTCTCCTCTCCACAGGTCGCTAATACTTCCTTCCCATGCATTCGCTGCATTTGCAAGTCGCTGGCCAGAGACCGATTAACGCAGGATATGCAGTGAAAACTGACTTTTTTGAAATGGGGTCCAGAGGCAGCACGCCGCTCAGAGAGCTGCTGGCCTCGCTCACTACCTTTGCCACTATGGCTTATGTTCTTGCGGTGCATCCCATGATCATGGCAGACGCCGGTATGGACCGGGCCCAAGTCATCACCGTGACGGCCCTGGTGGCCGGATTGGCTTCCATCCTGATCGGCTTTATGGCCAATGTGCCGATCGCGCAAGCGCCTGGCATGGGCTCCAATGGCCTCGTCGCCTACACGCTGGTGCTGGGCATGG
>CAXEVD010000105.1:0-5875 GCA_963999395.1 uncultured Halieaceae bacterium | reverse complement strand
TGGGGAGTAGGTAATGGTCCAGCAGCATGATCGGGAAGATCGCCATCAGGTAAACGATGGAGAAGCGGAACATCTTCATCGCGTCGCTGTTTTTCATGGTGCGCAGCAAAATCACTGCCTGATAGATGAAAATACCGCCCAGCGCAGACGCACCAATCAGATAAATCCAACTGCTAAGCCCTGTGGCCACCGGCAACAAAGACGCCACAAACAGCATCAGGGTATACAGCAGGCTGTGCACGGCTGTGTAGCGACTGCCGTGGGTGACGGGCAGCATCGGAATCTCCACCTTCGCGTATTCTTCCTTACGGGCAATCGCCAGCGCCCAGAAATGGGGCGGCGTCCACGCAAAAATAATGAGCACCAGCAGGAGTGCGTGACCATCAACCTGATTGGTGACCGCCGTCCAACCCAGCAGGGGCGGCATCGCGCCGGCCAGTCCACCGATCACGATGTTCTGGGGCGTCGCGCGTTTTAGGTAGAGCGTGTAAATGAAGGCATAGCCAACGAGGGAAGCCAAAGTGAGCCAGGCGGTCAAGGCGTTAACCCAGGTCAGCAGCACCAACAGTCCCAAAGAGCCCAACACACACGCAAAAATTGCGGCGCCTTGAGAATCAATTTTGCCTTTCACTATGGGCCGCCCTGACGTGCGCGCCATCACGGCGTCGACATGTTGATCCGCAAGATGATTGATCGCGGCCGCTGATCCCGCGCACAGTGCGATACCCACACTTGCAAAGATCACGACATCAACCGGTACGACACCCGGGGTCGCCATGCACATCCCTACAATCGCCGTCAGGATCATCAGCCACACCACATTTGGCTTACACAGTTCGTAATAATCTCGCCAGGTGGCGCGCTCTATCAGGCTGGATTCCATTAAAACGGTCGACTCGTTGTGGTTTTTAATAAGGCTTTGCTGACCCCCATGTTACTGTATGACATGCCAGACCGCGCCCTTTCATCGCACACTTGCGCTGGCAATATTGACGTAGACAGGATGTATTGGTCAGACTGAGTCACAAAAGCATAAGGGGCAGGATCCGGCGTGAGCAGCATCACACGGGAAAAACTCATGGTAGCAGTTCTCGTTGCCGCCGCACTAGTCGGTATCGCGCTGGCGGGGTCGGGGTATTGGGCGCTCTGGCAGTCCCGCAGCGCGGCCGAAGACCAGCTGATGCCGGCTCCACTCGTTGCCTTTTCGGAACGCAAGCCGCTGGCAGAATTTATTCTGGTAGACGATGAAAAAGGGGT
This sequence comes from uncultured Halieaceae bacterium, assembly GCA_963999395.1. Classification (GTDB taxonomy): domain Bacteria; phylum Pseudomonadota; class Gammaproteobacteria; order Pseudomonadales; family Halieaceae; genus Luminiphilus. The sequence goes on along the minus strand of CAXEVD010000105.1, from coordinate 4,618 downwards.
CTTCGACCTCAAATCACTCGAGTCTCGATGGTCATTCATCTTCTTTGGTTTCATGTACTGCCCTGACATCTGTCCGACCACCTTGTACGACCTGTCCCAAGTGAAGCGGGAGATTGTTGCGCAAGGAATCAGCGAATCCGATATTCAGTTTGTGTTCATCTCCGTGGACCCGGCTCGCGATAAGGCGGCGCAAATTCAACGGTATGTTCAAAATTTTGATCCTACTTTCCTTGGCGCTACCGGCTCAATTGGCCAGCTCACTAACCTCACGCGACAACTCGGGGCGCCGTTTCGTGCGGAACCGGAAACAGCAACGAATGTCTATGAAGTGACACACTCGAGCGCCGTGTATCTGGTGGACCCGCTCGGCCAATACGCGGGCATCATCAGCCCGCCGTTTGTGGCCTCAGAGGTCGCGGCACAGTTCTCTCAACTCTACCGCACCAATGAGACGCCCCAGCTAGCGCTGCGGCGCTAAGGCTATGGCCGCCTACTCCTGCTTGTCCGCGTGAACCGTATCGACCCGGTCCGGTACGTCGAGGTTGTGGTCTACCAATACATAAGCGAAAACATACATAAACACCGTGAGTAACAAGAACACGATGATGTGTGTGGTGTAGTTGGTGCCTTCTGTCTTCTGGCCACCCATTGCTGCTACCTCTCTTCAGTCGTCCTAGACGTATTGCTTCAGTGATGCGGGGACGCGGGTGCCGCGATGATGAGCTCTTTCAGAAAGTACACACCACGCTGAAAGAAGGTCCAATCGGCCTCCAAAGAGCCGATTGCGACCAACGTCAATAAAAGCGCTGGCGGTACCAAAATGAAGTACACCATCGCCAGCCGCTCCCACACCATGTGCATAAAGACGGCAATGATCAGACCGGCCTTTAACACCATGAAAAAGAGAATCAGGAACCAACGCATGTAGCCTTGCACCTGATAATAATCCACGGCATAGGACATAGCGCTCAATACAAAAAGTAAAATCCAGATCTTGAAGTAGATCCCCAGCGGGTGCTGTATGGCCTCCTCCTCCCGGATGACCGGCGCGTGGCCGTCGGCTGTATGGTCCATGGTTTACCCCCTTACCAGAGATAGAAAAATGCGAAGATAAAGACCCAAACAAGGTCAACGAAGTGCCAATAAAGCCCGAGGATCTCAATCTCTTCGTAGTTGCCACCGCGCTTGGTGAACCAACCCGGCGTCTGGTCATCGAGGTGCCCCTTGGCCACTTTGTAAGAAAAGATGAACAGAAAAATCACACCGATTGAGACGTGGAAGCCGTGGAAGCCGGTTACCATGAAAAATACTGAACCGAACTGCGCAGCGCCCATCGGGTTACCCCAAGGGCGAACCCCCTCCTCAAAAATCAACTTGCTCCACTCGAACACCTGCATGCCGACAAAGGTCGCACCCAAGAGCGCCGTGACAAACAGCAACCAGAAGGTCACCCACTTGTTCTTGCGGTAACCATAGTTCACTGCGAGTGCCATCGTGCCTGACGATGTGATCAGCACAAAGGTCATTATCGCGATCAGGATCAGCGGGATTGGCGCCCCGCCAAAGCTCAGCGCGAAGACCTCACTGGCGCTGGGCCATGGGTCTAGCGTCGACATACTCACCGTCATGTAAGAGGCCAGGAAACAGCCAAAAATGAAGGTATCGCTGACCAGGAAGATCCACATCATCGCCTTGCCCCAGGGTACTCCCTTGAACGCGCGCTGATCCGAACTCCAGTCATCAAAGAAGCCTGCTATGCCTGACTTCAACTCCAGTGAATCCGATGCCATTGTCTCCGTCGACATGGTCTCCTCCCCCGTTAAATAAAGCCGCAGATCCTGAGCAGGATCTCGAAATTGTTACCTGTGAACAGCAAGCCAAACACCACCACCCAAACACCCAACAGGTAGTGCCAGTAGAGCGCACAGTTCGACACGCTGTGCTCCATAGCCTGCACGTCAGACTGCCCAAAAGCACGGCTAATCGCACGAATCAACGCGACCATCCCGCCCATCATGTGTAGTCCGTGAATGCCAGAAATCATGAAAAAGAAGCCGACCGATGGGTTACTGAAATCACCCAGCACCATCGCTGTCAGTTGTTTCCAGGCCGCAAGCTGTCCGGCCAGGAAAAGCACCGTTAACACGCCCGCGCTGACCAGTGCACCGCGCACCCATTGGACATTGTCCGCGCGCGCCCACATTAACGCTGCCTGAAGGCACAAACTGCTCAGTAACAGTAGGCCGGTGTTCGCCCATAGCAGGCTGATTTGCGGCGTGGGTTGCCAATCCTGATACAACATCCGGCCACCGTAGGCCACGATCATGAGCATGAAGAAAATGCTCACTACACTCAGCAGTACTTTGAGCGCAGAGCGTCGTGAATTCAGCGCGATCTGGGCCCCAGACAGCGCGGGTGCGATTGGCCCGGTATCGGCGATCCAAGGCTGTTCAGTGAAGATATTGCTCATTGCGCGCCCTCGGCCTGTGCGTTACGCGGCGGCACATTCTGAGGAATGAAGTCATCCTCAACCCCTGGCACGCTGTAGTCATAGGCCCATCGGTACACGCAAGGCAGTTCCTTACCAAAGTTGCCGTGTCCTGGCGGTGTGGTCTCGGTTTGCCACTCGAGCGACGTCGCGTTCCAAGGATTGCCCGATGCTTTTTTGCCATTAAAGGCACTGACGATCAGGTTATAGAGGAACACGATCTGCGCGACGCCCACCACCAGTGCTGCGATGGTGATACTTGCATTCACGTTCTGCGCCGAGTCCGGCAGGAAGGTGGTGCCTGTAATTTCAAAGTAGCGACGCGGCACGCCCATGATGCCCAGATAGTGCATAGGCAGGAACACCAAGTAGGAGCCAACAAAGGTCACCCAGAAGTGGAATCGCGCCATCCCCTCGTGGTACCAGCGCCCCGTGATTTTGGGATACCAGTGATAGATCGCACCGCAGACCACCATGACCGGGGCCACCGCCATCACCATGTGGAAGTGCGCCACCACAAAGAGCGTATCGGACAGCGGCATACTCACCGTGGCATTCCCTAGAAAGAGCCCTGTCATCCCGCCATTAATAAAGAACAATAGGAACGCTATCGAGAACAGCATCGGAATGGTGAGGTGAATATTGCCCTGCCAGAGCGTCAGCACCCAGTTGTAAACCTTGAGTGCTGTGGGCACCGCAATGATGAGGGTGGTCGTGGCGAAGAAGAAGCCAAAATAGGGATTCATCCCGCTGACGTACATGTGGTGCGCCCACACAACAAAGCTGAGCGCGCCAATGATCACGATCGCCCAAGCGAGGCAATCGTGACATGCTGTCAAGAATCTTGAGGATGTTCTTCCTTTCAATTTGGTCACGAGGTAGGCGAGGAACTGCCCATGTGTTTCGCGCCCATTGGACCCATTGTGTTTGTTTGAGCGTAAAGGAAGGAACACGGGATGAAAGGCCGTTTCCTACGCGGCGTAAGTCTGAACGTGTCACTGGACCAATGATGTTCAATGCTTCTGTACCGTTTGGCCTTGAGGAAATACCGAGAATTGCAACACCTTGGGTCATACCAGGGAACAACAGATTGGCTTCTTCAATGGCCCAGACTTCGTTCCATGAATGCTTCTCAACGAGCAACTTTCGCAACGGGTGTGAGGATTGTTCACGCAGGAGGCTATCAGGTGCTACAATACGCATCTTTCCTTCTTCAGAGAGAACTTGCATACCTCGTTCGATGAAGAGGCGATAGAGATTCACGTTTCCACGCATGGTCGAGAAACGAGGCCCATCGTCATTGGTTAGGCTACGGAGTTTTTCGCTCAAATCCTTACGGCGTTGTGAACCATCTTCCATTCCTCGGAAGCGGTCTTTAATCCTCAACCAAGGTGGGTTTGAGATGATGAGTCGAGGGGCTTCTTGCCAAGGCCAATTTTCTTGCAATGTGTCGCAACAAACAATGTTCTGCTCAAGAATTTCTTCTGCAAGGTCTCGAGACAGTTTACCTTCTTGTTCGCCAGACAATGCGACCAGATCGAGACGAATTGCCTCAAGGAGCAGTCGCCTTCGTGTTGATTTGACAACCAATTCATCGACATCAACGAGTTGGAATCCCCGGAACAAACGCTCTGTATCTTCCTTGCGCAAGTCGATGCTTTGACCGTCGTACAATTCACTGTGTTTTCGCAACATCCGGGCGTGGAAGATACCACCGCCACAGGACATATCCGAGAAAGGAAGTGGAATACCACTGCTTGTTCGCTCGTTTCGCTTGACAGCTTCAAGGGCAGACTCATCGAGTGTTACCTCTTCTTCACTTGGTGGGAAATTGAGCTTTTTGATGTGCTTTTGGAAGCCGGGTGGAAGGTCTGCAAGATGCATGTTCGTCGTTTGCTTCTTGGCCTTTGGCTGAATGGTCGTCTCGAGCATTTCCGATGAGATGATCGAATCTGCGAGACGTGGAGGAGTAGGATGTGCTCCACGTGGGGAGCGACCATCGGATTCCGCATCGTGACGAGCGAGAAGATGGTCGAGAACATGACCCGGATCGGTCAGAAGATTTGCTGGAAGCGTTGGCCAATTTTCTGGAAGAAGAGCAGCGATGGGTTGGTGAGTTCGAAGGGAGTT
>CAXEVD010000104.1:0-5880 GCA_963999395.1 uncultured Halieaceae bacterium | reverse complement strand
ATGTCCTTTCGGTCAGTGTTGTCACGGGGAAAGGCGATCTGTTGGAGTCTGGCTCGGCGGCTCAACAGCACGCAGCGCCCTTTACGCGACACTTTGGTCCTGACCTCACGGGCGTGTTTCTGGGCGACTGCGGTGCACTCGGCATCAAGGTAGGCACCACGCTGCCACTAGTGCCGCTCGCCGGCGCGAAAGGCTACACCAGCTTTGCCTTTGAGGAGTCGGGCCCCATGCTCCGGGCCATGGCCCAGATCTCTCGCGAGTCCCTGACTACCGAGTGCTTTGGCTTCGACCCCTACCTGCAGCATCAGCGCATGAAGCGCGCCAGCCTCGCGGCCGATGCCCAGCAACTGACGGGCGTCCTGCATAACGAGTCCGGCATCGTGAACAAGATCAAACAGGGCGCCAAGATCGCTCTTTCCGGCCGGCGCTTCATGGACGACGTTGAGTGGGCCATGTTCACGATCAGCGAAGGCCGAACAGAGGCGGAAGCCGATCATCAGGCAAAGCGGATTCGTGAGATTTGTTCAGCAGAAGGCGGCAAGGAGCTACCCGACAGCATCCCACGGATACTCGCCGCCAACCCCTTCGGTCCGGTCAACAATATGGTGGGCGCAGAGGGTGAGCGCTGGCTGCCGGTACATGGTCTGGTACCCCACTCGCGCGGCGAGGCAGTATTGGCCGAGGTAGAGGCAGTGTATGAGCGCAATCGTGACACACTCAAGCAGTTCAACATTGAGACGGGCTATTTGATCGCCGTGGTCAGTGAGCAGATCACCGTACTCGAGCCAGTTTTCTTCTGGCCCGACGAACTGAATGCATTGCACAGGCAAAGCCTCGAGCCCGATCACCTTGCCCGACTCAATCAGTTTGATGCGGTCCCCGATGCCTGGGATGCAGTCTATAAGGTGAAGAGCGAAGTGGTTGACGTGTTATCAGCAGAGGGCGCGAGTCACATGCAACTGGGCAAGGCCTACCACTATTACAGCGCACTGAAAGCGCCGGCACTGGACCTGATCACCGGCATCAAGGCGGCTCTCGACCCCGATGGCATCATGAATCCCGGGGCACTCGGCCTGTCCTGATCACGGACGCCAGGTCTGCTCATCAGGGACCTGTCTGCCCGTGCTATATTGCCTTGAATAACAATAATGGCTGAACCCAAGCAGGCGAGGTGCGCCCATGACCGCCTATATCATCGTTGAAGCTGTCCTCCACGACCCGGAAAAGTTCGGTGCCTACGCCAAAGTCGTTCCCGACATCGTCGCGGAATTCGGCGGCGAGTACCTGGTGCTGGGCGGCGAGCAGACGCCGCTTGAGGGCGACTGGGGTGCGACAAGATTGGTGATACACCGGTGGCCTTCTGCAGAGCAGGCAAAAGCGTTTTGGTATAGCGACGCCTACGAGGCGGCAAAGCCTTTGCGAGCCGGTACCGGCGAATTCCGCGTCATGCTGGTAGACGGTCTGCAGCAAATACCGCTGGAGTAAGCCGCCATGACACCCTATTCCGCACTCGCGCTACAGATGGACTGCCATGCTGTGAACGGTCTGGCCGATCGGGCGGCGGTCGAGCAGGCGATGTCGAGCACGCTGGATCGTGTGGACCAGCTGATTGCGGGAAGTAAGGGTTTCATCGGCACATTCAGTGGAGACACCCTGCGCCTGGTAGTGCTACCGGAATATTTCCTGACCAGCTTTCCCATGGGGGAATCGATTCCCGAGTGGCGGACCAAAGCCTGCATTGCGATGGATGGCCCCGAGTATGCGCGCATGGGTGAGATCGCTCGCAGCCGTGGTGTGTATCTGTCAGGCAACGCCTACGAGCTCGATCCGCACTTTCCCGATCTCTACTTCCAAACCAGCTTTATCATCAGTGATGAAGGCGAGGTCATCCTGCGCTATCGTCGCTTGATATCGATGTTTGCCCCCACCCCCCACGACGTGCTCTCGCAATATCGCGACGTGTATGGAGATGAGGGTCTCTTCCCCGTTGCCGATACGCCGCTCGGCAGACTGGCCTGCGTCGCCTCAGAGGAGATCCTGTACCCGGAAGTGGCGCGCGCATTGGCAACGCGTGGTGCAGAGGTGATCCTGCACTCCTCGAGTGAAGTCGGTAGCCCCCGCCCTACGCCAAAGAACATCGCCAAGTGCGCGCGGGCCTACGAGAACATGTGTTACGTGATCTCCAGCAATACCTCGGCGATCCACAACTCACCTGTGCCGCAGAACTCGACTCAGGGTCACTCGCAGATCGTCGATTTTAAAGGGCAGTTGATGACCGAAGCCTATACCGGCGAGTCGATGGTGGGCCATGCGCTCATCGATATCGAACGACTGCGGGAAGCCCGCAGCAAACCTGCCATGACCAACCTGTTGGCCCGACAGCGACTGTCGCTGTTTCGTTCAACGTACGAGCAACCGAATTTTTATCCCGAGGATAACTTGGTAAACGAGGATGGTGCGATTACGGTGCCAGACCGGTCGCACTTTATGGGGCAGCAATCAGCGGTGATCGAAGGCCTGAAAAAAGCCGGCCTGATCTGATCGTTCAGTCCAGTGTGAGGTCCATCGAGTACTGGAAGTGGGCCGGGTTATACAGGACCTCGAGAAAATCCAGAATTTGTTCGTCACCCGCACCCGTCTTTTGGTACGAGCGTCTGGTCAGACTCAGTAGCGGACTTCCCTCAGCCACATCCAGGGCACCCGCAACCGACGCATCGGCAGAGACCGCCGACAGGGTTTGGGTCACATGGCTGACCTCGAGACCCTGTTGCCTGAAATAACTGAGTCGCGGGGTATTCTCGAAAATCGCCGGGTCCGCGGGCATATCCACTCCGGCGGTCCAACTGTTGTAGTGCCCAAACTTCATGCCGTCGCGCTCGCGGACTCGCAACAAATGGAGAGCCGTCTCGCCGTCGGCGAGTCGCAGGTCCTCGCGGATCGCTTGGGGCGGCGCCCGCATACCGTAATCGAGAATCTGCGCAGAAGAGTTACGCGCCATACTCTCGATCTCCTGCAGCATGCCGGTCAGCGGTGCTTGTACGGGTTTTGGCGAGTACTGATAAATCACGTGGGTGCCGCGACCCCGCCGTCGCTCGACCAAGTCCTCGGTGGCTAAATCATCCATCGCGCGCTTGGCCGTAATGCGCGAGACCTTGAACAAGTCGGCTAACTGCTCCTCTGGAGGCAGCCGCAGACCCAGCGCCAGAGTGCCATCAAGGATTCTTGCCTTCAGTAGGGAATAGAGCTGGTGATAAAGCGGCGTCGGCGAGGACTTGGAGACTTGACCAATCAAGTGTGAGCTGAAAATGTCGTCCATGTCCCCGTCCCTGAGCGGCGCAACGGCCAATAAGACCTAATGATATATCAAAATAGGCGTATTACATACCAGACAGCATGGCGTGTTCAGCTTTTGTAGCGTTTTCGCGCACTGGCGCGGCCCCCGCACCGCCGGTCATTTTGATATAATGTTATATCTTTAGTCTGTGGGGGGCAGAACTGATGGGTATTACCGAACTGGCCGTGCTGCGCTGGCTACACATCATTGCCATGGTGTATTGGTTAGGCGGCGAGTGGGGCGTTTTCAACACCTCGACCCATGTCATCAATCGCGATCTGTCGATGGAAGAGCGGCGGCGGCACATGCAGACCGCCTACCACATCGATATTCTGGCGCGAATCGGCATCATCAGCTTGTTGCCGCTCGGGCTGCACATGGGTTACCTGTGGGGCGTGCAACCCTACGGCGGCAATTTCCTCGTGGCGGTATGGGTGCTGGCGATAGGCTGGTTGGCGCTGTGCATCTCCGCTTACTTCTACCGTGAAACCGACCGAGGCATTCAACTCACCCTCTGGGATGAGCGAGTGCGCTTTGTGTTGATCCCGGTGATGGTGATTTCATCGGTCAGCTCGCTGCTCGGTTATGGCCCGTTCAATGTCGGACCCATGCAGTACTGGTTCTCAATCAAGATTTTGCTCTACAGCGTAACGTTGATGATTGGTTTGAAACTGCGCTTCATCATGAGGGAATGGACCACGCTGTTCCGCGTGCTGGCGGAGGGCCCGAATCAGGAAGCCGAGAACCAGTTGGAGAAGAGTCTCGCACTGGGCAAACGTCTGGCTTACTTCTACTGGATCACGATCGCGTCTGTGGCGTTCTTCGGCGCGACTAAGGCTGTTTGATTCCGATCAGGCTGACGCCGCCTCAATGATCGAATTAGGCGAGGCATGCCATATCGCCTCGCCGCGCTGTACCAACAGTGCCTCTAATATCTCCCGCACCGTGCGAATGCGGTGCGGCTGACCCACCAACCAGGCATGAAGATTCAGGGCCAGGATCCGACCACTCTGCTCGCGACCCTCACTGATCAATAGATCTGCCGCGTCGATCACCTGTTGCGCGAAGCTGTCCTCGCTGTGCAGGTTTTGGGTGAGCACAAACACATCGTCGAGCTCCAGGCACGAGGGTAGGCAGGCCATGTAACCCTCGGTGGTTTTAAAGGTATAGGGCAGCTCGTCATTCACCCAGTCGCAATGATAGGTGAAACCGTTTTTCACCAGCAGTTCCGGCGTGTTGGCAGTCTGAATCCGCCCCGGGCTCAACCAGCCTGCAATCTGCTCATCGGTAAATTGCTCGAGCGCTCGGCGCGAGTCTGCAATCCAGCCGGCTTCAGTATCGACATTCACCTCGCCAGCGTGCATGCACAGCATGTTCCACCCATGGCCCAGCCACTCATAAGGCGTTTGGGCCAGATGCTCCAGCAACTGCGGGTAGCGCTCTGCAAGCGCCCCTGAGATGGCCAGAGACGGACTCGCCTCGTACTCAGCCATGAGCTTCAGCAGGCGGTAAATGCCAACCCGGTTCCCGTAATCCCTCAGCGTGTAATGGCGCAGATCGGGATAGGGCATGGTCAATGCACCGGGCGGCGCGACCGCGGGCTTGTCTCCCGATAACGGGAAGTGCTGCACCGAGATATTGATCCACAGCGCCAGTGGCTTACCGCCCGGCCAGGTGACTGGCTCCCGGTCCTGCAGCATCGACCACTCATAGCGGTCGTGATCCATGCCGTAGTGGCGTTGCGGATATTCGAGCAGCTCGTTACTCATGCTTGCAGTCCCGCGCCGCCACCGATCTGCTCCTGAAGATGGCTAAGTGAATACTCGGCGATCTCTCTGCCAGTGGTCACCCAGACATCGGAATGGCCGGTGATGTATTCAAGCGCTTCTTCAAAAGCACGCAGCCGATGCGGGCAACTGACCTGGTAGTTGTGGGTCGGGATACACATGACCGTGCCGCTGTCGGCGCCCTCTGCATAGAGCTGGTCAAAAGCGCGGCGAATAATCTCACCGTAACGCCTCGGCTCCATCTTCTGCACCACATAGGCAATAGTGTCGTTGAGTTCTAGCGAATACGGGATAGACACAAACGGCTTGCCGCTGCGAGTCTTCACCCAGGTGGGCTGATCGTCGTGGAACAGATCGCAGGTATAGCGCCCGCCCGCTTCAGCAAAGAGATCGATGGTGTGATTGGAGTGCGACAGCGCCGGCGCCAGGTAGCCTGCAGGCCGCTGACCGACCGCGCGCTCGATGGTCGCCATGGCATCCTCGATCATCTCGCGCTCCTGATCTTCGGTCAGTCCATAGGTATAGCGGGTGTTGTAGATACCGTGGCTGAAGAACTCCCAGTCGCGCTCTGCACACAGCGAGATGATCTCGGGGTGGTGTTCACACAGCGCGGCGGACAAACTGATTGGGATCCTCAGGCAACCTTGCTTTCTTTTTCGTCGTGGCCTTGCTGGGTCTTCTGGTCGCCATGCACGGTACGATGGAAACCAGGCGGCCGACCGCAGGGCACAAATGCCGAGCAACAAATGTATGTTGTAC
>CAXEVD010000103.1:0-6047 GCA_963999395.1 uncultured Halieaceae bacterium | reverse complement strand
GGATTGCCGGTGGTGCCCGAGGTGTATAGCACGACCTTGGTGTCGCCGGGATCCACTGGCGCGATGTCGGCCAATCCGGCGCCACCACTCATCATCACGTCTTCAAAACGCAGCACGTCCTTAGTCAGGTCATCCTCGCCGCCACAGCAGACGACATGCCGCAGGTGGGGCAGGCCGGAGCGCAACTCACGAACCATGTCGACATAGTCAAAGCCGCGAATGCGGTGCGGTATGAACAGGATTTCAGTCTTGGCGTCGCCCAGAATGAACCCCAGCTCTTTGCCGCGATAAATCGGCACCACCGGGTTGATGACCAGCCCGCAAATGGATGCGGCGATCGCCAGCGGCACGGCTTCGGGAATATTGGGGAGTTGAAAGGTGAGCGTGGCGCCTGGTTTGACGCCCAGCTGCTGAATCCCTTTGGCCAATTGGTTGGCCTGCTGCCATGCCTCCGCGAAGGACAACCGAACGCCCGAGTCGAACAGCAGCGCCGTGTCATCAGGTCGCGAGGACGCGCGCTCTTGCGCCAGCGCCGCCAGTGTCGTATTCCTGAACGATGTGTCGGTGATGAGATTCACTGATTCCCCAGCCTGGTACTCGCCCTTGGTGTTGTTATCACAAGAGGGTGCGCACATGAGGGCGCTCCATACCCGCTTCCGTCAGCACAGTAACGTTGATCTCCGTCGCGGTGGTTTCTGTTGGCGGTCGATGACTATATAGTATGTACGCCGTTTAAAACAAACCAGCCCGCTTGTTTTGTCCGTTGCAGAACAGCCTGTTTCTGGGTGCGGCGGCGGAGAGCGGGTGATCACAGTATCAGAGGAGTTTCATGATAGGTCCGAGTGAGAAGAGCGCGCGCATACTGGCCGAGTTACAGGCTTTTATGGCAGAGCACATCTATCCGAATGAGGTGGCTCATCAGGAGGCGCTTGCGGGCGCCGACAACCGCTTCGCGTCCATGCCTCTCGTCGAATCTCTAAAGGACAAGGCCCGAAGCGCGGGGCTCTGGAATCTCTTTGTGCCACCTGAATACGCCGAGTACAGCGATCATGGCGGCATGAGCTTTCTGGATTACGCGCCGTTGGCTGAAGAAATGGGGCGCGTAATCTGGTCGCCGGAGGTGTTCAACTGCAATGCGCCAGACACCGGCAATATGGAAGTGCTGATGAAGTTTGGCACGGACGCGCAGAAGGCCGATTGGCTGGCACCGCTGCTGGCCGGAGAGATCCGCTCCTCCTACGCCATGACCGAGCCACAGGTTGCCTCCAGTGATGCGACCAATATCCAGCTCGATATCCGCCGTGACGGTGACGAATGGGTTCTGAATGGCCATAAGTGGTTCATCACCGGTGCGCCCTACGAACGCTGCAAAATTTTTATCGTCATGGGTAAGAGCGATGCCGAGAACCCGAACCGACATTTGCAGCAAACCCAGATTCTTGTGCCCAAAGACACACCGGGTGTTGAAGTGTTGCGCCCGCTGACCACGCTTGGCTATGACGACGCACCGATTGGGCATGCCGAGGTGACGTTCACTGATGTCCGCGTGCCCGCAGAAAATCTTTTGCTCGGTGAGGGCAGGGGATTTGAGATTGCCCAGAGCCGTCTGGCCCCCGGCCGCATGCACCATTGCATGCGTCTTATCGGTGCGGGGCAGCGCTGCCTTGAGCTCGCCTGCCAGCGCGTCGAAGACAGGGAAACCTTTGGCAAAAAACTGAGCCAGCATCAGTCGATTCGCGAGAACATCGCCAAGAGCTATGCCGAGCTGGAAATGGCGCGATTATTGGTTCACAAGACCTGCTGGCACATCGATCATCACGGTGTGAAGCCCTCAATCGAACTGATCTCGGCCACTAAAATCAGCGTGCCGCTGATGGTTCAGGCGATCATCGACCGCTGCATGCAAATGCACGGCGCGGGCGGGCTGACCGAGGATTGGTGTATGGCCGAGCAGTTTAACTATGCGCGCTGGTGTCGTCAGGCGGATGGTCCCGATGAGGTGCACCAAATGGCACTCGGCAAACGCATTATTCAGCAGTACGCTGAGGCGTCGAGTTAATCGCTCGATGCTGACGCGGTGAATTCAAAACCGCTGGCGGTGACTCTGAGTCATGGCCGCGGAGTCGCGCTAGAGCGATACAGATAACCATAGAGGGGGGGGGGTAAGACGATGACCGATGACGAGAAGATGGCTTTTGTGCAGCAACTCTATGCCACAACGGGTGCCGGGGATTTTGATACCGCCGAGACCATGCTGACCGACGATTTTTTCATCATTGAGGCCGAGGGCCTGCCGATGGCAGGGGAGTACCGCGGCAAGAGAGCGCTGCGCGATTTGTACTCACATGTCTTCGGGACATTGAAGGTTGCTGACCTTGAGCCCGAGGGGATGACCGTCGGCGGCGATTATGTGATCAATGTGATTTCCTTCCGCTTCGAGGATCCCAGTCTTGCCCCCGCGCAACTGGCAGAGTTGTTCCGCTTCCGTGAAGGCAAAGTGTGCGAGATTCGTCCCTATTACTTTGACCCCAAGCCCATTGTGGATGCCTGGGCTCACTATAGTAGCGCCGCGTGATTTAACAACCCGCGCAATAAAAAGCCCCGCTTAGCGGGGCTTTTTGTTTTTGTTGCCAGTAAGTCCGGTTGGTTTAACTCAGGTATTTGTCGATGGTCTGATGCAAATGCCGGATTCGGCTTTCCTGATAGCTGGCGAGAATGACCTTACCAGTCGCTGAGTTTTTCATACCCTTTTGTACCGCCGGCAGGTTGGCGTCATCCTGATCAAAAACCCCTCCCAGCGAGCCCAGCTCTTCGTGGGACGCAAAGGGCTGATCAGCGGGTATCACTGTGCAGGGGACTGCGGCCGGGCGCTCGCTACCTTTGGGGTAACGCAGCAGAATGCGCACGTCGAAGATACAGCTGTCGGGGTCATTTCCATTGGGCAAGAAGCGATAAACGATGTTGCCGCCATAGCCGATCCAGACCTGGAAGTTCGGGAACAGGCTGTAGAGAATCGCATCCTGAAGCTCGGCCATCGTCGGGTCATCGAATTGCTCCCCTGCGGCTTCCTCAAACATCTCCCGATTCATTTGCGCCACATACTCCCGCGCACTTTGGCCGTCTTTCATCTCGACGCCTTCGTCACTATCTGTCGCCATCCGACCAGAAAGTTTCAGAATGTCGCGAGTGATGGTTTCTTCCGAGACATCGCTCAGGTGTGGGCTAGCCACACCCATTGGCGTCACTGATCGACTTACGTTGTCTCCCCAGCAGTCGTACTGCGAGTTGGCATCGCCGGTGAAGGTGAGGATTTGCTTGTGGGTCTCCACGGTGTGCCAGGACTCCATGAAGGCCTCGGCGCCCACTTTCCAGTTGCAGTTCATCACGCGTTGTACGTGCACACCCGTGAAGTACTCCTCTAATGGAAAGCGCTTGAAGTGATCGGGCAGCACATCCATGTAGTCTTCGAGGGGCGGCGCATCCTGATCAAAATTGATGAACACGAAGCCACCCCAAGTCGCGACTTTGACCTGCGGCAGGCTCATGTCGCGGCCTTCAATATGCTCAAAGTCCCACTGATTGGGGATGCCCTGGAACTGTCCTTCCAGATCCCAGGTAGCGCCGTGGAAGGGGCAACGGAATTTATCGACAGATCCCGACTCGTCGCGCAAACATCTCCCGCGATGTCGGCATGAATTAATGTAGCCTTTGATCTCGCCTGAGGGTGTTCGGGTGACGATCACACTGCGGTCGATAATCCAGTAGACGTGGTGATCACCCGGCTCGGGGATCTCTTCCTCGCGGCAGGCCATTTGCCAGACCCGGGGCCACATTTCTTCTTTCTCTTTGTTGAAGAACTCCTGACTGATATAGCGCTCGACAGAGAGATCCTCGTCGCCCATATCAGGATTATTCTGAATCCGCAGATATTCGGGGACATCGACGGTTTCCAGGTCAAGCAGGTCCTGCCAGGTCGTGCCGACGAACCGGCCGCCATCGCCCTGTTGCTTTTGTTCTGCGTTCGCCATGGGTAATCCTTTTAAATTTCGCTTGAGTTAACGAAACGCGCGCTCAGCGCGCGAGAATATTCACGCCACTGATGCCCGGTGCACCGTACACGTGGGTATAGCCAACTTTGGGCTCGTTCGGTACCTGTCGTGCACCGCCATCACCCCGGAGTTGCACGCAAATTTCGTGCACCTGTCTGAGCCCTGACGCCCCAACGGGTTCGCCATTGGCGAGGCAGCCACCATCAGTATTGACGGGCAGCTGGCCGCCGATTTCAGTCATCCCGTCGGCCAGCCATTGTTCCTGATCGCCGTGATCACAAAAGCCGTTCTCGGCCATGTGCATGATTTCCGCGCCGACCTCAGTGTCCTGAAGTTGGGCGACATCGATATCTTCCGGCCCCACCCCTGCCAGCTCAAAAGCGGCCTGCGAGGCGGTCACCGTCGGCGAATCTGCAACCTCTGGCGGTTGGGCAGGGCTGAAGACCTCAAAACTGCCGTAGTTTCGGGACCGCACCACTGCGGTTTTCAAATGCACGGGCCGTGGATGAAACTCGTGAGCGATATCGGCGCGGCAGATGATGAGCGCACAGCCGCCCTCAGCCGGTGAGCAGAACATATATTTGTTGAGCGGCTCACTGACCATGGGTGCATTGTCGATCTCTTCCCACGACAGCGCCGTCTGGCGCCAGGCGGTCGGGGTCAATGAGCCGTTGCGGAAGGCTTTTTCGGCCACGCGGAGCAGTGTCTCTCGTGAGATACCATGGTCGTGCATGTAGCGTTGTATCTTCATGCCGAAATACTGAGTTGTCAGCATCAGGCCCGTCTCGCCGTACCAGTCGTCGAGTCCCCAGTCAGCGGGCTGCGGGTTGAAGGCACCGCGGTCATGTTTGTCGAAGCCAACTACCAAACCGACGTCGTATTGGCCACTTTTAATCGCGGAGTAGGCTGCGTTCAGAGAGCTGCCCCCCGTCGCGCAACCATTTGCCACGTTGGTGAACTGTAGCCCGGTGAGGCCCAGTAAATTCACCAGCGAGTCGGCATTCCCACTGTCCTGGCTGCCGCCAAAGGCAAATTCCATTCGCTTAAAGTCGGTCCCCGCGTCGGCGAGTGCTGCCCGGGCCGCTGCCGCACCTTGCTCGAGGCCGGACATGCTCGGGGTTCTGCCAAAGGGGTGCATCCCCAGTCCAACAATTGCAACGTCCATCAGTGTTGCTCCTCTGCCGCGCAGAACTGGAAGGTCAACAGATCAGTACCTTCCTCATCTTTGCGCACGGTGATCATTTCCATTTTCATCGGCATGCCGATCGTGAGTTGTTCCGGCGTATTCTCCCGCAGGCGGCTCTCTACTTTCAGGCCACAAGCCAGCTCGATATAGCCTACCCCGTATGGCGTGAAAGTCTCCGGTGTCTCGTCAGTATGGTAAGGGGTTTTTGGCATGAACGACTGTATCGTCCAGGTCCACAAGGTGCCTTGGTTTCCGAGATCAACAGGCTCCATATTCTGTTCTGAACATGCGCGGCAGACAGATTGCCCTGGAAAAGCATACTCACCGCAGTCGAGGCAGCGGGTGCCAATCAAACTGGGAGTGTCTGCCGGCCAGCTGAACAGCCCCTCATGGAGTGGTTTGGCGTTGGACATGGCGTTACCCCGAAATGGTGTGCGAACCAGCTCTTGAGGGCGCCGTGAGGCTACCCGGGCTAGCCGCTTTATAAAAATCAGTCTAGGATACTGCCGATAAAAAAAGCAAGCCGGTTTGTTTGCCGTGAACGCCACACTCACGATGTGGCCGCACACTTGGGGCCGCTCCTGCAAGCACAGAAAACATCACGGGGAACAGCATGACAGCAAGGAAAGCGAGCGGCGCCAAGTCCAGCCGACGGAGTGCCGCCGGACGCGTCGGCGATGGCTGGCAAGCGGAAAAGAGCGCGCTAACCCGTCAGGCTATTCTGGAAGCCGCTGTTCGTTGTTTTGTCGAGCATGGCTATGCCAATACGACAACAGCAATGATCGCTGATGAGGCCAATGTTTCCCGAGGCG
>CAXEVD010000102.1:0-6073 GCA_963999395.1 uncultured Halieaceae bacterium | reverse complement strand
AGCGTGTGCACGCGGCACTGACCCAACACAGCGGCGCCAAAAACCCGCTTGAGGTCGTTGCAGATGACATTGCGGATGAGGCCCTGGTGCTCTGCTTTGACGAGTTTTTTGTCAGTGATATTGGCGATGCCATGATCCTCGGTGGCTTGATCGATGCGCTGTTTCGACGAGGCGTCACGCTGGTCGCTACATCGAACATTCCGCCACAGGAGCTGTACCGTGATGGATTACAGCGCAGTCGTTTTCTGCCTGCGATTGCTTTGCTCGAGCAGCACCTGACTGTGACGCATTTGGAAGCGGCGACCGATTACCGCTTCAGAACGCTACAACGCGCTGATTTATGGCACGTCCCCCACGACAGGACCGCCGCTGAGGCGTTGTCAGCGTATTTTTCGTCGCTGACCGGGCGGGAGGCGGGTGACCCCAGATCGGTCGACATAAACCAAAGACCTCTGACTCTGCTTGCCGATGCGCCCGGTGTTGCCTGGGCGACCTTCAGCACCCTGTGTGAGGAACCGCGCAGCGCAGTCGACTATGTCGAAATGGCCCGTGAGTACCACACCGTATTGATTGAGCAGATTCCCCTGTTTGACCGGGACAAGGAAGACGCTGCGCGGCGCTTTATTAATCTGGTAGACGAGTTCTACGATCGCAATGTCAAACTGATTGCCACAGGCGCCCAGGCGCCGGAAGCGCTGTATGACGGATCAAGGCTGCGCTTTGAGTTCGACCGGGCGGTATCCAGATTGCAGGAAATGCGCACTGAGGAATACCTCAAAGCCGAGCATCGGCCGTGACGCTCGCGCGGCAAATTAACGGTTGAAAGGGCTCAGGCACTCCAGTAACATCCGCGCTCCTTTGAGTTCGCCCTCAGGGCATAGGTCATGAAAACATATAGCGCCAAGGCAGAAGACGTTCAGCACGACTGGTTGGTGGTCGATGCCGAGAATTTGACGCTTGGTCGTCTTGCCACAGAAATCGCGCACCGTTTGCGCGGCAAGCACAAGCCAGAGTACACGCCTCACATGGACATGGGCGACTACGTCGTTGTCGTGAACTGTGAGAAAATCCGCGTTACCGGTGCCAAGCAGACCGACAAAATGTATTACCACCACACGGGTTTTCCGGGTGGTATTCGCTCTGCCAGCTTTGAGCAGTTGATCGACAAATCGCCCGAGCGGATCATTCAGCGTGCAGTCAAGGGCATGATGCCTCGGAGCCCTTTGGGGCGCGCAATGCTGAAAAAGTTAAAAGTGTATGCGGGACCTTCGCATCCGCATGCGGCACAGCAGCCGCAGCCACTGACGATCTGAGGAGGTCACGATGGCAACCGCACAGTATTACGGAACAGGACGCCGCAAGACGTCCACTGCACGCGTCTTCTTAAAGACAGGTAGCGGCAACATCATGGTCAATGGCCGCCCCATTGATGAATACTTCGGCCGGGAAGTAGCGCGAATGATTGTCAGGCAGCCTCTGCAACTGACCGAGAACACTGACACTTTTGATGCCAATGTGACGGTTGCCGGTGGTGGCAGCTTTGGCCAGGCCGGTGCCATTCGGCATGGCCTGACCCGCGCGTTGCTGGAATACGACGAGAGCCTGCGCGGCACGCTGCGCGCGGCGGGCTATGTCACCCGCGACGCCAGAGAGGTTGAGCGTAAGAAAGTGGGTTTGCGAAAAGCCCGCCGGCGCCCGCAGTTCTCGAAGCGCTGATCGATCCATTGAAATGCCCAAAGGCCCGCCGATGCGGGCCTTTTTTTTGGGCTTCCTGTTTTTTGGGTTCCTGTCAAAATCCCTGTCTTTTCTGGGGTTTGTGATAACAGGCGCCAGTGGGTGCGGGACAGTGGTGCCGGGCAAAAAGCGCGTTAATGCCCGTGACGGTTAGACTGATAGCCAGTGACGTTTAGGTGGATAGATGGCTGGATAGCCGGATACACGCATACACGGATAAGGGGAGCTAGATATCGTGCATTACGTTTGTCTGCTGATTGCGGTGGCCTTGGAGGTCTGCGGGACCATGCTGCTGCCGGTGAGCCAGAACTTCACCCGCCCCGTGCCCACCCTGTCGCTGATCGGGTGCTACGGGGCCTCTTTCTACTGTCTGACCTTCGCCCTGAATACGCTGCCGATCGCGGTGGTCTACGCCACCTGGTCTGGGCTCGGGATTTTTCTCATCACCGTATTCGGCTATCTCGTTTTTGAGCAGGCACTGGATTGGCGCGCCATTGTGGGTCTGTTGCTGATTGTGGCGGGGGTAGTGCTGGTGAATAGCTTTGCTCCCCATAAGTGATCGGTAGCTTAATCTTTCTGGCTGATCCCGGCCTACATCCGTGACGTATTTCAACTTGCTGGGGGCCTGCGTGACCATTACACTTCGCGCGCAAAGTTCATCTTGTTCGCCACGGCTAATCTGACTCCTTTTGCCCGTCATGTGGGTGGCGACAGGTATTGGCAGGTGACACGGTAGACCGGGAGAGTCTCAATCATGACGGATACAACAGACGCGCACGATTCGACGGCTGATGATGGCCAAACACGTCGACGCTTTTTGACTGCCGCAACGTCTGCGGTGGGGGTAGGCGGTGTGGCGGGAGTCGCCGTGCCTTTCCTCGGGTCATGGAATCCCTCTGAGAAAGCGAAGGCGGCAGGCGCACCGGTTCGCGCTGACATCAGTAAGCTCGAACTGGGCCAGATGGTGGTGATTGAGTGGCGCGGTAAGCCAGTCTATGTGTTGCGGCGGACCCCCGAGCAGGTTGCGGGGTTGGCCACCTTGAATGACGACCTGAAAGATCCCTTTTCCGAGGCATCCGCGCAGCCCGATTACATCGAGGGCGACGGGAGAGCCATCGATGAAGAATTTCTCGTGATGGTAGGGCTCTGCACCCACCTCGGCTGTGCCCCTAAATTCCGGCCCGAGGTCGGCGCGGCAGACATGGGAGGGGACGAGTGGTTGGGCGGCTTCTTTTGTCCCTGCCACGGCTCCAAATTTGACCTGGCTGGGCGCGTATACAAAGGCGTACCGGCGTCAGCCAACCTTGAGATTCCCCCTTATTCCTATGAGAGCGACAGCGTGCTGGTGATCGGCGTTGACGCGGAGGCAGCCTGATGGAAAAAGCACTGACCGGCCTGATGTCTTGGATTGACGCGCGGCTGCCGCTGACGCGGACGTGGGATACGCATATGGGCGAGTACTACGCGCCCAAGAACTTCAACCTGTGGTACTTTTTTGGCGTATTTTCGCTGCTAGTGCTCGTTAACCAGCTGCTGACAGGTATCTGGCTGACGATGAGCTACACGCCGTCAGCAGAAGAGGCTTTCGCTTCAGTCGAATACATCATGCGCGACGTGGATTACGGGTGGTTGCTGCGCTACATGCACTCCACCGGCGCTTCGGCGTTTTTCATCGTGGTCTACCTGCACATGATGCGCGCACTGATGTACGGCTCATACAAGAAGCCGCGTGAGCTTATCTGGATCTTCGGCATGCTGATCTTCATCGTGCTCATGGCCGAGGCGTTTGTGGGCTATGTGTTGCCTTGGGGGCAGATGTCCTACTGGGGCGCCCAGGTGATTATCTCGCTGTTCGGGGCGATTCCCGTGATTGGTGAGGACATCGTGACCTGGATCCGCGGCGATTACCTGCTGTCGGGCATCACGTTGAACCGATTTTTTGCGCTGCACGTTGTGGCGCTACCGATCGTGCTGTTGGCACTGGTCGTGCTGCACATTCTGGCATTGCACGAAGTAGGCTCGAACAACCCGGACGGTGTGGAAATCAAAAAGAACAAGGGCCCCGATGGCGTGCCGCTGGACGGCATCAAGTTCCATCCTTACTACTCTGTGCATGATGTGCAGGGCATTGCGGTTTTCCTGTTCTTCTTTTGTGGGGTGCTATTCTTCGCCCCGGAGATGGGCGGTTTCTTCCTCGAGTTCGCCAACTTTGAAGAGGCAAACGGCTTGAAGACCCCGGAGCATATCGCTCCTGTTTGGTACTTCACGCCTTACTACTCTGTTCTGCGAGCAGTGCCCGACAAGTTTTGGGGCTTCGTGTTCTTCGCGGCATCGGTGGTGATTCCCTTTGCGCTTCCCTGGTTGGATCGCAACCCGGTGAAGTCGTGGCGTTACCGCGGCATGCTCAACCGCGTCATGCTGCTGCTGTTCGTGGTGTCGTTCATCATCCTTGGCGTGCTGGGTGTGAAGTCACCGACGCCAGAGCGAACCGTGCTCGCGCAGATTTGCACGATTTTCTACTTCTTTTTCTTCCTTGCTATGCCCTGGTGGTCGCGAATGGGCCGGTCCAAGCCTGAACCCGAGCGGGTGACGATGAATGGCGGCATGTCGGTATTGCAAAGCATGGCTACGCTGATTTTCATTGCCGTCATGACCTTTCTGCCTCTCAAGGTTGTGGGCGCAGAATCAGCCTATGATTGCGGCACGATTCCCTGTGACGCCTATGAATCGGATCCGTCAGACAAGCCTTCTCTGCAGCGCGGTGCGGCGCTATACGCCAACTACTGCATGGGTTGCCACTCGCTGCAGTATTCCCGGCACAACCGCGTCGCTCGCGATCTCGGTATCCCGGAAGATTTGTACAAAGCCAACCTCGTCTTTGATCCTGAAATCAAACTCGGCTCGCTCATGTCCAACAGCATGGATAAGGGTGATGCCAAGGTCTGGTTCGGGGCGACGCCACCGGATCTGACGCTGATATCCAGAGCCAGACAGCCCGAGTGGCTGTACACGTATTTGCGGGCGTTTTATCAGGACGAGCTTCGGCCTTATGGGGTGAACAACCGTGTCTACCCAAACGTGGGGATGCCCCATGTATTGATGGAACTGCAGGGCCTGGCAGCGTGCTCCGATGAGGCGGGCGCTGCGGCGGCCAAGGCCGAGCAGTGTGTGACGATGGATATGGCATCGGCCGGGGCTATGTCTGCTGAGCAGTTCGACGGCGCGATGTACGATCTCGTCAACTTTCTGGCCTACACTGCGGAACCCTACAAGTCAGACCGTCTGCGCATTGGCACCTACGTCCTGTTATTCCTGGTGGTGTTCTTTATTTTTGCGTGGTTACTGAATCGCGAGTACTGGAAAGACGTCCACTAAAGCCAGGTCCCGGGCGAATCGGTGGCAACCTCTGCCCCCGTTTGAGTGGTACACTTCGCCCCCCCATTTTTGGTCAGTTGAATTTGTATGTCAGATGATGCTTCCGGGATCGTATCCAAACGGTCCTCCATGACCTTATTTTCGGATAACACCAGCCATTACAGTCATCGTGTCCGGTTGGTGCTTGCCGAAAAGGGCGTCACTGTAGAACTGGTTGAGTCGGAGACCGGAGCGATTCCCGCCGAGCTGGGAGACTTCAACCCCTACAACACCATGCCGACATTGGTCGATCGTGAGCTGGTGTTGTACGAGTCCAAGGTCATGATGGAATACCTTGATGAACGCTTCCCCCACCCGCCGTTGCTGCCCGTCTATCCGGTGGCACGCGCTGAGGCCCGTCTTTTTGTGTACCGCATCGAGAAAGACTGGGCGGCGTTGGTCGATGCCATACAATCGTCCCGCAGTGATAACGTCGTGAAGAAGTCCGTCAAAGAGCTCAAAGAGAGCCTGGTAGCGGTGGCGCCGATCTTCATGGAGAAGCCCTTTTTCATGAGTGAAGAGTTCTCTCTGGTGGACTGCTGCGTCGCACCTATTCTCTGGCGCTTGCCTTCACTGGGCGTCGATATCCGGCCGAGCAAGCAGTCAAAGCCGCTCCTCGATTACATGGATCGCCTGTTCAACCGGGAGGCGTTCCAGGAGAGTCTGTCTGTCCAGGAGCGGGAGATGCGCCCCTAAGGCGGTTAGGCCACTTGAACTCGAGTCGTCCCTACATTATCCGCGCTATCTATGAGTGGATCGTGGACAATGATTGCACGCCTCATCTGCTGGTCGACGTTGATAACGAGGGGGTCGATGTGCCCCAAAGCTACGTAACCGACGGCCAGATCGTACTGAACATCTCTCCCAACGCCGTGGTGGGCTTGGAAATGGGCAATGACCTGATCCTCTTCAATGGTCGTTTTGG
>CAXEVD010000101.1:0-6080 GCA_963999395.1 uncultured Halieaceae bacterium | reverse complement strand
GCTGGCTTCGATGCTGGCTCGGCCTCGGCCGCCGCGGCTCGTCGCGCGGGCTTCTTTTTGGCTGGGCCGTCTTCAGCCTTGGCCTTGGCCGCTGCCTCCTCCCAAGTTTCGCGAGCGGCACCCGCGGCCGAGGTCTCGCCGTTTTCCATAAAGCCAGCGGGCAACGTCCATTTCCCGTAGCGCGGCTCGATAGCGCGCTTGCACAGCAAAATACGGTCACCCACCGTGGGCAGACAGCCGACGATCACCTTCGGGTTGATGTAATGAATGTGTCCACAGTTTTGACAGACATGCCGCTCGCGCTCATCGCCCTCGGGGATCTGCAGGGCAACCGGGCCGCCGCATAGGTTACAAAACTTCACTGGACGTCCCCCGACTGCCAGCGCGCCCGGCGCTCGGCATCACTATCACGACTCGCCACCCACTGCTCTCCCGCGGGTCCCTGCTCACGCTTCCAGAAAGGTGCGTCAGTTTTCAGAGTATCCATCATGAGCTCACAGGCACTGATCGCTTCACCCCGGTGGTCCGCAACCGCGCCGACCCAGACGATCGTCTCAGACACCGCCAGCCGACCGAATCGATGCACAATCCGCCAGTTGCTCAGGCCGAAACGCTTGGCCGCCGATCGGCCCAAGTTCTCAAGGACTTTGCGTGCCATTTCCGGATAGTGTTCCAGCTCCAGCTCGGTCACCGCATGCGCATCAGAGTGATTGCGGACGTATCCCGTAAAGGTAGCGACTGCGGCGCCTGGACTGTCGCCAACGAGCTGGGCGTACTCGGCCGCGACGTCAATCGCCTCGCTTTGCAATGACACCGACACGCTAACCCCCGGTCATCGGTGGGAAGAAGGCGAGCTCGTCCCCTTCGGAGACCGCCGCGTCAGTGAACACCACCTTGTGGTTAAGCGCATGCACCAGGTTCGGCTGATTCAGGGCCTCTTTCCATTCCGCACCGCGCTGTGACAACAGTGCTTTAATCGCCGCCACATCGATCTGAGCAGAGGCCTCGGAGACGTCCGACAGGTCCAGCTCAAACTCGCTCTCACCCAGCGCCTCACGCAGTGCTGAAAACAATTTAATCGTGATGCTCACGCTGCCACTCGCCGCTCGCCCCGCCTGCTTTGTGAACAAGCTGGGTCTGCTCAATCGACATGCCGCGGTCCATCGCCTTGCACATGTCATACAACGTCAATGCCGCGATAGAGGCCGCGGTCAGCGCCTCCATCTCCACACCCGTTTGGCCCGTCACTTTGCAGGTTGCCTCAATCCGCACACCGGGGAGACCCTCGTCGGGCAACAAATCAATCTTGACCGAGGACAAAGGCAGCGGGTGACAGAGCGGAATCAGCTCCGAGCACTTTTTGGCGGCCTGAATGCCGGCAATACGCGCTACGGCTAACACATCGCCCTTGGGGGTATCACCGCCCACAATGGCATTCAGGGTCGCGCCCTGCATGCGCAAGCAGGAGGTGGCCGTGGCCTCCCGTGCGGTCACCGCTTTTTCGCTGACGTCGACAATGTGCGCCCGACCCGCATCGTCAAGATGTGTCAGGCGATCTGAGTTCTCAGGCATGGGCCAATGCTAACACTCCGGTGCGGTAAACGGCATAAGCTGGCATGATGCCCCCCTCCAACGCGTGACCGCCGGACACCGCATGACCAACGATCAGACCTCAGCACCGAGTATCCGTTACCGCTGGACGGTGCTGGTGATGCTGACGCTGGTTTACACCTTCAATTTTATTGATCGCCAGATCCTCGTGATTCTGCAGGAGCCGATCAAAGCCGATTTGGGGCTCAGTGATGCACAGCTGGGCTTACTGACCGGCTTCAGCTTCGCGCTGGTCTATGTCACCGCGGGCATTCCGATCGCCTGGCTGGCCGATCGCAGTAACCGACGCAATATTGTCGCCGCATCGTTGGCATTTTGGTCATTCATGACGGCCATCTCCGGCCTGGTTCTGAATTTCGGCCAGTTGCTGGCGGCGCGATTGGGCGTCGGTGTAGGAGAGGCCGGCGGCTCCCCGCCCTCACACTCCATGATCAGCGACTATTTCCCGCCGAGCAGCCGCGGTACCGCGTTATCCTTTTACAGCATGGGTATCTACATCGGTGTGCTGTTCGGCTTTGCCGCAGGCGGCTGGATCGCTG
Source organism: uncultured Halieaceae bacterium (assembly GCA_963999395.1). Lineage (GTDB taxonomy): Bacteria > Pseudomonadota > Gammaproteobacteria > Pseudomonadales > Halieaceae > Luminiphilus. The sequence goes on along the minus strand of CAXEVD010000101.1, from coordinate 3,930 downwards.
AAAACTTCGGCTGGCGCAATGCTTTTTTCGTGATCGGTATCCCTGGCATTCTGTATGCGCTCGCAGTGCTATGGGTCGTCAAGGAACCCAAGCGCGGCCAGTTCGACGTGGGCGGCACCCCCCCTAAATCCAGCCTGAGCGAGACCATGAACTGCCTGCGCGGCCGGCCGACCTTCTGGTGGATCTCAATAGGCTGCGCCTTCATCGCGTTCGTCTCCTACGGTAACGGCAATTTCATGCCCTCTTTTCTGATGCGCAACCACGGCCTGTCTCTGACAGAGGTAGGCGCCATTCTCGGCTTGATATCGGGCCTGTCAGGCGCCACCGGCACCTTTCTTGGCGGATTTCTGGCTGATCGGCTCGGGGTTAGAGATATCCGCTGGTACGTGTGGATACCCATGCTCGGGGGACTCACGGCCATGATCCCGGCGTATTACACGCTGCTGGGTGAAAACACGACGCTCATTATCGCCGCGATGATCCCTTCACAAATTCTGGGGGCGCTGTATCTGGGGCCGTGCATCGCCACCTGCCACAACCTGGTGTCACCCGGCATGCGCGCCATGGCCTCCGCTATCTTGTACTTTGTGCTGAACATCATTGGCCTCGGGTTGGGCCCTTTAACCGTTGGTATCTTGAGCGATGCCTTTGCGAGCACTTTTGGGGAAAACAACCTGCGCTACGCCATGGCCACCACCCTCACCATCAGCCTGATAGGTGTCTTCTTTTTATCGATGGGTGTACGCAGTCTGAAACGGGATTTGGAGACCAATCGCCAGACGCTGGCGCATGCGGAGTGAAACTTCACAATACGTCACGCAATCGCCGGACCAGCCACCCAGCCGAAACACCAGGCAGACGGGAGCAGTATTTGACTTTAAACTGTGACGTAACAGGCACCAAGAACACTTGCATAAAAGGAGCATAACGATAATGAAACCCTTTGCCCTCATACTCACCGCCATCATTGCACTCGTCTGCCGATTGCCCGGCGCGCAGGCGGAAAACGCCGTTAGCTTTGAACGCAGTTATGTGACCCACGATTGGGGTCAGATCCACGTTCTGACCTCGCAACCCGAGGCGCCTGGCAACCTTACGCCGCTGGTCTGTTTCTCGCCCAATCCCTACTCGGGGAACTATTACCGTATGTTTATGGAGGCCTTGGGTAGCGATCGGACCATGCTAGCTCTGGATTATCCAGGGATTGGTCAGTCGGATACCTATCCGGGCGAACTCGATATGAGCACGCTGGCCAACATTATGGCCGACAGCCTGACATCACTCGGCTGGGGACCCTATGGTGGCGGTCCGGTAGACCTCTGCGGCTATCACACCGGCACCATGCTCGCGACCGAGTTAGCGGTTACGCACCCTCAGCTGGTGCGCCGTATCGTCTTGATGGGCATCCCCTATTACGATGCAGCGGGTCGACAAGAACGGTTCGATCGGCTGGGTCAGGTCAAGCCCTGGCCAGACTCTTTCGCTGCAGTTGCTCAGGACTGGATATTCGCCGTCGAGATGCGCAACGAAAAAGTGTCGCTGGAGCGCGCTTTTGGTAACTATTTAGAGTCCGCTGGGGCGTGGCAGGGCAAGGCCAGAATCTATCGCGCGGTATTCCAATACCCCGCCGAGGAGCGTGCGCCGTTGCTGACCCAGCCCACGCTGGTGCTCAACCCCCACGGCAATCTGAAAGAACCTTCCCGGGCCTACGCTGAGCTGATAGATGGCGCGACGCTGATCGAACTGCCGGATCTCAAGTACGGGATTTTCGATGCGGCACCTGAGGTTTTAGCCTCCCACGCGCGGCCGTTTCTAAATCAGCGCTGAGCTGATCTGGCTACTGTTAACCAGCAACCGGCAATCCAAATCCACTACCGGTGCGCGCTTGGACTAAAAACGCTTATTGATGTAACTTTATATCAAATAACAATATCACCGGAGAATGCGTCAATGAAACTGAAGTTAACTGGTCTACTACTCACACTGTTGATTCCCCTCGGCTTGTCTTCCCAGGCTTTGGCGGGACACCACGAGAAGGAAGAAGCCCGCGATCCGCTGGCCGCCGCGGCGGAATTTCCGCTGACAATGCGCCGCACCACGCTAATCGTGCGCGATATTGAAGCCTCGCTGAAGCTCTACCGAGACGGACTAGGCATGGAAGTGATCTACGATGAGGAGATCAATCGCCCACACTCCAGCGAGGATCGCGAGCAGCGCCTCAGGCTGATCTTCCTCAAAGCCTCACACGATTATGTTGGCGTGATTGGTTTGATCGATTACGAATATGGCTATCCCAATCACCCCGCTCACACCAAGCCTGTGCGGCGCGAAGGATTTACACCGGGCAACGCGGTTTTACTTTTCAATACAGACAGCCTGGAGGAAAAGTGGCCCATCATCGAGACTGCGCCCGGCGTCGAAATCATCAGCAAACCCAAACTGACCGAATACCCCGGCTACGGCGGGGTGGGCAAAATTCGGGTAATGGTATCTAAGTTCTACGACGCGGATGGCTACATCCTTGAGGTGAATCAGATACTGACTGATTGACCATTACAGAGTATTCACGGCGTCCACGGATAAGGCGCCCCGACTCTGCCTTGCATGTCGAGGATGAGGGGAGTACTTTAGGAGTGCGCTTCGGCGCTATAAATAAAAAAACCTGGGGGAAAAGATGTCTGAACTCGACATATTCGGTTTCATCGGCATAAACCGGTCAGTATTTGCCACGTTTTTCTTGTGTGGCGTGTTAATGCCATTGGCCGTTGTGGTCATTGCCTATCTCTTCAGAAATTTTCCTACCGTCGTTCGCGGCGGCGCAATGGTGTCCACCTTGATTGGGGTTGTCATGCTGACCTTCTTCTCGATGAGTTCGCAGAATGCCCTGTTCATGATGCTCACCATGCTCAGCGAGATGGCGGGGAATGGATCTGAAGTTGCAACGGACTTCCTCACCTCGGCAGGTATGCCGATTGGGGAGACCATCAATCCACCTGGCTGGATGATGGCGCTGTCGTTGGTACAGGTAGTGATCAACCTTGTCCTGACCGTCTATGTATTCCTGTTAGCCAAATGGGATAACAGCTGATATTCAGACTTCTGTGCAATGTCTTCCGAGGGGGCCTAGGCCCCCTTTTTTATCGCCGCTTACTTTAGCTGCGATACTTTGAACGTCATGGTTTTGGCCACAAAATCTGCCTCGCCCGAGACAATGTTGATCACCCCGTCCGACACCATATCCAGTGAGTACATCTGAAATACGGTGCCCTCGCGGCGATAGACACCCTGCAACGTCGCGGTGGCGAACTGCTCACCATTCTGCGTCCACGCAAAACCTGTAAATTCGCCCGAGTCACCCAAGCCGAGCTTGTCAGTAAATTCATAAGACAGCCAAACACGGCCGTAAGGCCCAGCTTCCCCCGTGGCGGAAATCTTGTAGTTCGTGCCATCGGTGGTGTGTGCAGAATCAATATCAAAGTTGGCGGTGAACTCGTCCTCGCCGTAATCCAAATCCTGCGCAACGGCAAACGGCATAAACAGCGCCGCGGTCAAAATCAAAACGATCTTTTTCAACATCTTGCTTCCCCTTGGTGTGAGTTTAAGCTTGTGTGTTCTTTTCTGCGTTGTGGCAGGCCACAGTGCATCGCAGCCTGACGCCCTGACAATCTCATGAATGCGCTTTTGAGGACAAGCAGCACCGCTCCTTTAAGCATGGGATTAAAACGGGGATAAACCTGTCACCATTTGCTCAGCATAAGACCACGCTGTGGGTTACAGTCACCGCTCAAGCGATCTGATCATTCTTGTTTGAGCGATCCACTGATTGCGGCAAGCGCGGAACCTCTCAAACCAAAAGGGGCCCGTCTTTATGATGACTCTAACTACTCGAAAAGTTGCCCTCTCACTGGCCGTGGCGGTGGGCGTTAGCCT
>CAXEVD010000100.1:0-6104 GCA_963999395.1 uncultured Halieaceae bacterium | reverse complement strand
GGGGAGCGATACCCAGGTTATAGTGAGCTTCGGCATGGTCAGGCTTGAGCGCAGTCGCTTGTTTAAGGGTTGCTTCAGCTTCGTCTAATCTGCCTAGCTCTTTGAGCGTGCCACCCAAGTTGTAGTGGGCTTCGGGATAGTCAGGCTTCAGGGCTATCGCTTGCCTGTAACTTGCTTCAGCCTCATCTAATCTGCCTAGCTCTTTAAGGATGATACCCAAGTTGTAGTGGGCTTCGGCATAGTCGGGCCCCAGGGCTATCGCTTGTCTATAGCTTGCTTCAGCCTCATTTAGTCTGCCTAGCTCTTTAAGGATGATACCCAAGTTGTTGTGGGCTTCGGCATCTTTCGGTGATAGCTCCACAGATTTCTGCATTGGCAACAGTGATTCATTCGCCCTGCCTGCCTGTTTGAGAACCGCTCCCAACAACTTCCATGCGAATGGATGGTTGTGAAACTGTTGAGTAAGCAATTTGGCGAGTTCTTCAGCTTCTTCCAATTTGCCGGTCTGATAATGCTCTAGAAGATTGTTAAGTTGATCTTGTGGTGGCTCTGCACCTGATGAACCGCCTTTCAGCCGCTGTTTGATAGCGTCCAGCTTGTCTGAGCACACTCCAGACCTCTCGCCTTCAACCAAAACACGATTAGCCTCGTTAAAACGCTCCACTTTTATCAGCGCATCAACGTAGCTGATCCAAAACTGCTCTATCTGAGGATTAGCTTCCAAAGCCAGCTTGAACAGGGGAATAGCCTCAAGGGGCTTTCCTACGGCAACAGCCAATACACCCAGATTGTGGTTGGCATCAGGATGCTTGGGCTGGGCTTGCAAGATTGCACGGTAAAGGCGTTCAGCATCGTGGAGCTTACCTTCCTTGTGCGCCGCAGCAGCTTGCTGTAGCGCTTGCTCTAGTGTCAGTTCCATTTGAATTACTCAAGCCCTCACCGCCGATGGAAAGACCATCAGGCAACCAGAAGACAAAGACTACTTTCATTCTGCATACGTTGAAAAGAAAAGGAGGAAGGCAAGTGTTGCCGCAGACCTAAATATCTTTGTGGGGTAGCTATCGAAATCACAACGGTAGTTAGCTCCTTTTTTCAAATCCAGCTTTTAAGTATGTCAGCAGGATCATCTGTATCAGCGACAGGGGTCTACCGCCCCCCGGGGCTTAGTTTAGGGGTGGCCCAAGAAGCAATTTGTGTTAAGTCTTGTGTTAACTCTACAGATGTCTCTATAAAACTATCTTGATATTGAGCTTAAGAGAGGCGATTTAGGAAATGGTGCCGGAGATAGGAGTCGAACCTACGACCTTCGCATTACGAATGCGCTGCTCTACCAACTGAGCTACACCGGCACGGGCCGCGGATGTTAAGGAAAAGCCCTGTTCGGCTCAATACCCCCTGACGCAAAACGCAACGGCATGCCTGATCCCCCACCCCAAGGGTCAGCGGCACGCCTCATTTTCAGCATTCTGTCACCGTGTGCACATGGTTTAATGCGCGCATGAAGACAGGTCTCTCCATATGAACCACTATCTGGTGACCGGCGCCGCAGGCTTCATTGGCGCCAATGTTGCGCAGGCACTGCTCGATGCCGGCTGCGAGGTGGTGGGCGTCGACAGCCTCAATGACTAATGCAACGTCGATCTAAAGCACTATCGGCGGAAGCCGCTACTCAATCACTCCAGGTTTTCCTTTGTAAGAGGTGATCTGGCCGACGGACAGATAGTCGACTCGCTGTTTGCCAAGCACGATTTTGACTGCGTTATCCATCTCGCGGCGCAAGCGGGGGTTCGGTATTCACTGGAGAATCCCAGTGCCTACATTCAATGCAATATTGTGGGCTTCCAGCACCTGATTGACGCGTGTCGGGCGAAGCCTCCGGCGCATTTCGTATTCGCCTCCTGCAGCTCGGTTTACGGCAATAGCGACATGGCATGGTTCTCCGAGACTGGCCCCACCGATATGCCGGTCAGCCTGTATGCGGCGACCAAAAAATCCAACGAGATGGTGGCCCATACCTATGCCCACCTGCACGGCTTGCTGGCCACCGGCCTCCGCTTCTATACCGCATATGGCCCGGCCGGGCGGCCTGACATGGCCTACTTTGGCTTCACCAAAGCCATCGTCGAAGGCACGCCGATCCAAGTGTTTAACGGAGGCCAGCTCGAACGAGACTTCACCTATATCGATGACATTGTGAGTGGTGTGGTGGCGGCTGCGGCAGCGCCGCCAGTTGATCTGGAAGTGAGCTATCGCTTACTCAACCTGGGCAATCATCAGCCCGTGAAGCTTGGGGATTTTATCGCCACCCTAGAAGGTTTGTTGGGCAAAGACGCCAACAAACAGCTGGTCGGCATGCAGCCTGGCGACGTGTATCGCACTGCGGCGAATATCGATGCGGCGAGGGCGCTGGTTGGCTTTGAGCCCAGCACTGATCTCGGCACCGGACCTGAGCGCTTCGTCGCGTGGTACCGCGACTACTATCAGGTGTAATCCCCTGCGCTAGGGCGCGTTACCCAGCTCATAGACCAATATGGCATGCCCCCCCGGGCTGGTGATCATTGCCTCGCTGAATCGCATGCCCTCTGGCGTCACATCTGTAACGGTCTCGCTCACCGGTGCCCCGGCGGCTGCAGCGAGCGCTAGCGTGTTATCGATACTCTCTACCTCGACCACCGTGACCACAGCGGTGGGCTTGGCAGGGTCCGGTGCTGGGGCCTCGGGGTGCTCAATCAAAAACAACCCGCGGGCTTCAGTTGAGGTCGACAACAATGCCCGGCGAATAGGTTTGGAAGCATCGATGTTAAAGACAGGCCCTAAAAATGGCTCGCCACCCGGCGGCAAGGTGCCTTGATATTCGATCGTGAAGCCAATCACTCCGGTAAAAAAAGCAATCGATTGATCGAGGTCCGGCGTCATCAGCGAGATTCGCTTGATGCGGGAGGTCTGCGCCTCGGCCGACACAGCCAGCAAGCAACACAGCAGAGCCATGCCGATAAGTTGTGGTCGGGGCACTCTGTGCTGGGCCATGGCTTTCATTTCATACGCAGGCATTGATACGTCTCCTGTTAATTCACTTCTCAAAGAACTGCATGATCGACCCATCCGGTGTCTTCACCGAAAACAGCTCGACCTCTCCTATCTCACCCAACTCAACAGTGCTCGTATCTCGCCAGAGGCTGCCACCACGCGCCTCGATCAGCGCCTTCGCGGCGTCGATATCGTCCACCGGGTAGCGCACGGCAAGAATGCCTAGGTTAGGCGCCTCGCACTGATGGGAGTAGTCAAAACCCTGGATTCCCATGACCTCGATCATCTCCATTCGGCCAAACTCACCGGCCACCGGATACACAATGCCTGCACGGTACGGCACCGAGGTGGTCAGACTCAGCGGGATGCCAATCGGCGTGGGCGTGGGAGTTTTGGCGGTGTACGGCTTGCCCTTGTAGAAGGTGTCGAACCCCAAGGTATGGGTAAAGAAGTCATAGGCGACGTCGCGGTCAGCCACCATTTGCATCATGTTAAACGGCGCCGTCATGCGCTCGAAGTCGGGAATGGCTTCGGGTAGCGGCGGACTCAATCGATCATAGGTTTGCACCTGCACTCCGTCGGGCCCGCGGTAGATCACCACGCGCAGATCCGACGTACCAAAGTTGAGCGCGGTGATGGGCGTTTCGGTCCACCAGCCTAGCCGAATGGCGTCATCGTAGATCGACTGCATGTCTTTAACGCGAATCATCATGCTGAAATAGCAGCCCGTGTCCCACGCTCTGGCGCCCGGGCGCATCGGTACCCGCCTGCCCGCATTGTCAAAACTCACCAGCCGAACATGGCCAAAGTCGCCTCCCATCGGCGCGCGGAGCAGCAGATAATCGCCTCGGGCTTCAGGGGCTAAGCCCCAGGCCACAATCGAGGAGGCCGACAAGCTACCGCGCCCCAGTTCCTCGTAGCCGCCGATCTCCTTGAAGAAGCGGGCAGTGACATCCGGGTCTGTGACGCTGAGCACTGCCTCGCGCCAGGGCCTGTCCGTAATCGGCTCGGCGGCGAGCGCCTGACCGCCGCCGATCCATGCCGCGCTCACGATAACGCTCACTAAAACAGTGAGGGAGGCGCGAAAGTGCTGCGCCTGCTCACGCCATCTCTTAAGTCTTGATCTCATCGTCTCGCCCTCTTTCCTGTCACGGTGGCTATTGTGCTCTGAATGCATTGCCCGCCACGGCCATCCCGCGACGGTGACATCGCTATTACTCGTCGTTCACCAGTATCACTTTTCCAAAGTGAGTGCGCTCGTCCACCATCTCATGCGCCCGAACCAACTCAGAAATCGGCAGCACGGTGTCGACAACCGGCACCAACTCGCCGCTAGCAAACAAAGGCAGCGCACGCTCACGGAAACCCGGCATGGTCTGGGTCATAAACGCGGGGCTGGTTGAGATACTCATAGACAGGAGCTGGATGTTCAAAATACCTATACGCAGGTTAAAGGTAATGTCGCGACCGCCCGTGCTGCCAAACATCACCACCCGTCCGTCCATCCCCATCGAATCGATGAGCTCATCAGCGGTCGCGTCACCAATGGTCATCAGGCCAATGTCCATCCCTTGTCCGTCGGTCAATGCAGCCACCTGCTGTGATAACGAGTCGCGGGTGTAATTGACCACCGCGTCGCAACCCATCGAGGTCGCGTGCGCCAACTTGTCATCGCGGCTCGCCGTGCCCACGGCCCAGCATCCGGCTTGCTTGGCCAGCGCCAGTGCGGCGCTACCCACACTGCCGCCCACCGCCTCGACCAGAATGCGATCCCCGACCTTCATGCGCCCTACCGTATGAAGGGCGTGCCATGCTGTTAGCCAGCCTACCGGTATCGCTGCGCCTTGAGCGAAGCTCAGGTTATCGGGCAGCAGCATCAGGTGATCGGGGTCACAGTCCACAGCCTCCGCGTGGGCCCCGCGGACACGGCCAAAGACCCGGTCACCCTCATTGAATCCGCTAACGCCCGCGCCCACCGCCTCGACGGTGCCCGCGACCTCCATCCCCATTACAAAGGGCAGTTCCTGACCGCTGTAGTCCCCGGCGCGCATGCGTGTCTCGGCAAAGTTGATGCCGCTGGCGCCCACCCGCACCCTGACGGCTCCCGGCGCGAGCTCCCCCAGATCGAGTGATTCCCAGACCATCACCTCTGGCCCACCAAACGCTGCAACGCGATATCCCTTAGCCATGACTCGGCTGCATCTCCTTTCCTATTCGATTGACGATGTCCTCGACCTCCAGCCCCGAAGGGAGGGAGTCGAGGGTCAAATATAAGAGCCCTGCCAGCGCGAGTGGCACGCCTACCAATGTCGCGTATCCCAGGTGCCAGCCCCAGGACTCAATGGCCAACGATACGGTGTAGGGTCCCGCTGCGGACCCCAACGTGACAGCCAGCGACCCGCAACAGGCCATCGCAAGGGCCCGGATGCGCGTGGGGAAGACCTCCGCAAGGTACGCGAACTTCACCGCCGCGGAGCCATAAAAAAACATACTCATCAGCGCGTACACAAACAGAATCTGACCAAAGGTCGTGGGCACCCAGACCAGAGCCTGAAATAAAAACGCCCCCAACAGTGTCCACAACACCACCGTATTGCGACGCGTCCACACCCGCTCACCGATCCACGCCGCAAGCCCATAACCCAGCACGCCAATGGCATTGCCCGCGCCAATCAACAGCGAAAAATTGAAGGCATCCAGCGCGCGAACCTCGTGCAGAAAACTCGGAAACAAAAAAATGGACGCCGCATACGCCCAGACGAATAAAAACTGCGCGATGAACAGTGTGATCGCCCGCCCGCGAATGCTAGCGGCAAACAGATCGGAAAACCGCGGCGGCGACTCCGTTGATCGCGCCGCTACCGACCGGGGTGGTTCCCGCAAGTAACGCCGCACGGCCCACACCATCGGCAGGCTGACCAGGCCCACCCAGAACAACTGGCGCCAGCCGTATTCGGTGAGTAACCACATCGACCATAGTGAGGCCAGCGCCCAACCGAGCGGATAGCCAATCTGCAGCAACCCCATAAACAAGCCGCGGAGTTGCGCCGGCATTTCTTCGGTGATGATGGCTCCGG
>CAXEVD010000099.1:0-6127 GCA_963999395.1 uncultured Halieaceae bacterium | reverse complement strand
GGCGGCGGCGGCGGTGGCGGTAGCAGTAGCACGCCACCTCCTGCGCCTCCGATCGCCGACAACGGCGATTCGGGCAGCGATGGCTCAGGGGACACCGGGGAGTCAGCTCCGTGCGATGTGCCCCTACAAATCGAATTTGTCGAGGAGGTCACCGACAGCTGGTATCTGTGGTACGACGAGATGGCCGAGGTCGACAAGGCCAGCTATGAATCTGCCCAGGCGTATCTGGATGCGCGGCTCGCGCCTTTGATCGATGACGGGCGTGATCGCGGCTTCTCCTACATGACCACGATCACCGAAGACGAGACCAGTATCAGCTCGGGTGCCTATGTTGGCTTTGGTTTTCGCTCCAACTCGACGTCCGCAGGCTTCTTCATTATCGATGTTTTCGAAAGCGGGCCCGCCTGGGCAGCGGGCGTCAGGCGTGGGATGGAACTTGTGGCTGTCGACACAGGTAACGGGTTCGAGACGCTCGCGCAGCTGAGCGAGCGCGGAGCGACCAGCGAGGAGATTTTTGGTCTCCGCGAGGTGGGTATCGAGAGAGGCTTTCGTTTCAAGCAGAGCGGTACCGAGGCTGAGTTGTCCATTGCGAAAGCCGAACTGTCGCCTCCTGCTCTGGCGGGGGAACCCATGTTGATCGAGCGCTCGGGGCTCGCACCGGTAGGCTATTTGCACCTTCGGCAGTTTATAAATGCGGCACTGACACCAGAGGACGGTTCGCCTTCCCTCACAGATGCTACGACCTTTTTTAAAGAGGCCAGTGTGACGGACCTGATCATTGATCTCCGCTATAACGGCGGCGGTTTGTTGAGTGTGGCCGATACCATGATGGACCTGCTGGCTGGTATGACGGCAACCGGCGAGCCCTCCTTCAAGATTCAGGTGAACGACCAGCACCCAGAATTTAACGAGGACCAGGATAACTGGGGTCTTCTTGACGAACTCCCAGATACGTTCTCACCCATTCGCATCGCCTTCATTACCTCGCGCTCCACGGCCTCCGCCAGCGAGCTCGTCATCAATGGTCTTCATCCCCACATCGATGCGGTGATGGTGGGCGGCAATACCTACGGCAAGCAGGTGGGTCAGGGCCGCTGGGACTTGCATGAGTTGGTGGAGGGTCTTGAGCGGGAAGATTGCGACGTGGCTTTAAGGCTCACTGCATTTGAGATTGTGAATGGTGAGAATGAGGGCGGCTATCATCAGGTAGGTCTGGACGGCACCGGTCGTTTCACCCTTTGCGCCGCCGAGGACGATTTTTCACATCCTTTTGGGGACCCACAGGAGGCCTCGGTGGCGGCCGCGCTTGATTGGCTTAGTACCGGATCCTGCCCGTCCTCCTTCTCGGGTAACAGGAATGATGTATTGGCTAAACAGCGCGTCGCATTGCCAGCTTGGTTGGAAGCGGAATATATTCCCGAGCGTGTCGATGCAAACCTGCGCTAAAGCGGGCTATATATCCCCGGCAAGTGGGGACAGTGAATTATTGAGGTCAATTTGACCATGAATGACAGTGTGAGCTCCGGCGAGCTCTTTTTGAATATTGTGAGCAGTCGGCGCTCGATGCGGGACTTCAAGCCCGAGCCGGTGCCGAGAGATATCATCGAAACGGTTTTTGGCGGCGCTCAGCGGGCACCGAGTAACTGCAACACCCAGCCGTGGTTCGTGCACGTGGTCACCGGCGAAACGCTGGAGCGGTTGAGGGCAGAGCTGCCCGCGAAATTTGCAGCGGGCGAGATCGCGCTGGACTTCCCCTACGATGGTCAATACGAGGGGGTCTATAAGGACCGCCAGTACGCGTCGGCGACGGCGCTTTACGATTCACTCGGTATCGCGCGCGAGCAGAAGGCCGAGCGCAACGCTTGGTTTATGCGCAACTTCAGTTTTTTTGATGCGCCCGCGGTGGCTTTCTTTACTCTGCCGACGGGTTTTGGCCTGCGTGAGGCCTGTGATCTGGGTATGTTCGCGCAAACCGTGATGCTCGGGCTGACAGCGCATGGCCTCGGATCCTGCCCTCAGACCGCGTTGGCCTTCCTAGCTAATGTGATTCGACCCACGCTGGGTCTAGGTGACAATGAGCAGCTGATGTTTGGTATGAGCTTTGGCTACCCCACCGACACGGCGGTGAATGAGGTGCGGACGGAGCGGGCGGCATTAGAGGACGTGGTGACCTTCCACTCCTGAAAGCTCTGGTTAACTGATGGCTCTTATTGGCTGAAGGCTCTTGTCAGCTGAAGGATTTCGTTAGCGCCCCGGTGCTGCGAGGAAGTCGGTGATGTGCAAGTTGAAGCCCGACAGCGCGTTGAAGTGTAGCGGCGCTGACATCAGCTGTAAGTCGCCGAGTCCGAGGTGCCTCAGAATTTGCGCGCCGGTGCCAATCAGCCGGTAATTCTGAGGCGGTGAGGGTCGCTGCTCAGCGTGCAGCAGTTGATCCAAATCTTCAAGGATAGTGGCTGGCGTTTCAGCACCCCCCAGCAGCACCACCACACCTTTGCCCGCATTTGCAATATGGTTCATTGCAGCTCGATAAGACCACCCTGGGGCGCTGGATGCGTCGAGCTGAGTCCCGAGCAGGTCGCGCAGGGTGTTCACCGGCTGCACTCGCACCGGTATCGCACCGGGCTGACTGAGGTCACCAAGGCTGAGCGCAAAGTGCAGCGTGTCGTCGATCAGATCTCGAAAAGTGTGCAGCGTAAAGGGCCCCCACTCGGTATGAATGGGCTCGGCGCTGCATAGCTCAACCGATTGCTCATGCAGTGAGCGGTACTCGATCAGATCGGCGATGGTGCCCATGTTTAAGCCATGTTCTTTGGCAAAAACCTCGAGCTCTGGCCGCCGCGCCATGGTGCCGTCGGGGTTCATGATTTCTACAATCACCGCTGCCGGTGATAGGCCCGCCATCCGCGCCAAATCGACGCCGGCTTCGGTATGACCTGCGCGCTTCAGTACGCCGCCGGGTTTCGCCACGAGTGGGAATATATGCCCCGGCTGACGGATGTCTCTCGGCGTGGCGTTGTCTGCTACCGCCTGCAGGATCGTATGCGCGCGCTGAGCTGCGCTGATGCCAGGACCCACCTGCTCGGTAGAGTCGATCGACACAGTGAAATTGGTCTCATGTTGGGAGCGGTTATCACGCACCATTAAAGGCAGATTCAGCTGCCGTGCTCGCTCCGGTGTAATCGGCATGCAGATCAGGCCGCAGGCCTCGGTAGCAAAGAAGTTGATGATTTCCGGCGTGGCTTTCTCGGCGGCGATGATCAAGTCGCCCTCATTCTCACGGTCCTCATCATCCATAAGGATGACCATGCGGCCGGCGCTGATGTCATCGAGCAGTGTGGGAATGTCAGAGAGCATCGTCAGAGGTTCGGTTAGGAAACGAGTTCAATCGCAACGGCGGTGGCTTCACCGCCACCGATACACAGCGCAGCAACGCCGCGCTGCTTACCGTAGTGCTCAAGCGCATGCATCAGAGTCACGATGATCCTTGAGCCGGTCGACCCGATCGGGTGGCCTTGTGCGCACGCGCCGCCATGGACGTTAACGCAGGCGGGATCGAGATCCAGTGCGCGCGTCGTCAGCATGGTGACCATAGCGAAAGCTTCATTGATCTCCCACAAATCGACGTCAGAAGCAGACCAGCCTGCTTTGGCCAGAACCTGCTCAGCCGCGCCGATGGGTGCGAGCGTGAAATCCTCAGGCGCCAGGCTGTTTCGGGCATGCGCCACGATGCGGGCACGCGGCTTAAGGCCATGGCTTGCCGCGGCATCTTCGCTAGCAAGCAACAAGGCACTGGCGCCATCAGAGATAGAGCTGGAATTAGCTGGCGTAATGGTGCCGCCTTCGGCAAACGCCGGACGTAGCTGCGGAATTTTCTCGAGGTTGGCCTTGTGTGGCTGCTCGTCCACCGACACGGTGTGCTCACCCCGCCGCGTGTGAATGGTGACAGGCGCGATTTCCTTGGCGTTGAGGCCCTCATCAATAGCGCGCTGCGCCCGGGTGAGACTCTCGATGGCAAAGGCATCCATATCCTCACGTGTCAGGTTATGCGCATCGGCTGTTTTTTGCGCGAAGGTGCCCATAGCGGCCCCGGTGTAGGCATCTTCGAGGCCGTCGATAAACATGTGATCAAACAGTTTGGTGTGCCCGAGCCGCTGACCTTTTCGTCCGGTCATCAGAATCTGCGGCGAGTTCGACATGCTCTCAAGCCCGCCACTCACGACCAATTGGTTAGTGCCGGCGGCGATGCTGTCGATGCCGAAAATGGTGGCCTGCATGCCGCTGCCACAGGCTTTGTTGATGGTGACCGCGCCGGTGGTACTCGGAATGCCGGCCGCGAGCATGGCTTGCCGGGCTGGGCACTGCTTTAGGCCCGCTGGCAATACACAGCCCATGAACACCTCGTCTACTGCCTCGGGCGCAACGCCGGCGCGCTCTAGCGTAGCGGCAATCGCGGTGGTGCCCAATTCATTGGCAGTGGCGTCGGCGAGATCGCCCAGCAATCCGCCCATCGGCGTGCGGGCACCATCGACAATCAGCACATAGGACATGGCGTTGTTCTCAACAGGTAAGGGGGCAGGCATTTAGCCCGAACTGCGAGCACCCTGCAAGTTCAGAGGGGGCGGGCGTTTGCTGCAAATGACTTGTCGCGCACCGCGGTGCGAAATGCCGAGGGCGTCAGCCCGGTTTGCTCGCGGAACATGCGGCTGAAATGTGAGGCATCATTGAGACCCACTGCGACTCCTACCTCCGTGATCGACAGATTGGTTCTGCGCAGCAATGCCTGCGCTTCATCGAGCCTGCGTTGCTGCAGGTACTGACCAATGGAGACGCCGGTCGCCGATTTGAAGCGTCTGATTAATGTGCGCGAACTGACCCCCAGCTGCGAAGCCAGCGCACTCATGGCGGGGGCAGCGCGCAGATCCCGATTCAGCTCGGTTTGCACGTCGGCAATGAGCTCGTCGTGGTGCAGGTCCTTTGGCGTGCCGACAGGGGAGGGGGAGAAGCGCTGCCGGATTTCCGGCGAGAACTGGTTCTCGATGTGACGCGCCACCCGGGGAGAGAACAGTTCACCGCAGAGATACACCATCAGGTCAGCGACTGAGTTCACGCTGCTCACACAGAACACGTTGTCGGACTGGGTGATCAGTTGGCGGCGCTCCAACTGGACTCGAGGGTAGCGATGCGCAAAGGTATCGAACCATTGCCAGTGCGTGGTCATCGTCCTGCCCGTCATATGCTCCGTCTCTGCCAGCAGAAAGCTGCCGGAGCCCACGCTGATCGTCAGGCCGCCTGCACCGACGTGCTGTTCAATGACGGCGATCTGCTCCGGGTGGCGGTGGAGCACCCGCTGCGGCTGCCGCCAGATGGCGGGCACAATCAACAAATCCGCCTGTGTGAGCTCTCTGAGCGGTCTGGTCGCCAGCGTGAGCCCACTCTGAATCGTGAGCGGACCACCTGCCTGACTGAAGCAATCAGTACTGAGTCGTTGCCGGCCGGCACGACCCAGAGCCTGTGCAGCACCGGTCAGGATCTCAAGGGGCAGCGTGAGCGATGAGGCCAACATGTCCTCGTGTGTGAGCGCCGCGATGCGAAAAAGTGACTCGGTATATGGCGTAATATTCATATTATATTGCGTTATACGCATAGAAATAACCCCTGTCGAGGGTAAACTGCCACGCTTTCGCGGTTTCGTCACAGATCCGTCGCTCTCAGCGAGGTGGAAAACCCATGCTCAAACTGCCCGTCATGGTTGCTGCTGGTGGTATCAACAGTGCTGGCCGCACGTCACGGCGTCACGCCTACCGGCGGATGATCTGGGATCAATTGTCTGCCGCTGACCGGGCCGCGACCGAGTCTGCCCTGTCACAGATGATGGGCTCGGCCGATACCGACACGCTGCTCAAGCACACGCTGGTGCGGGAAATTGAAAAAGACTGGTTTGACCACCGTGCGGTGCCCTGGCACCGGCGAGCGCAGGTGAGCGCCGATCAAGCTCAGGGGCTCTTCGACTACAACCCCGGTGGCATTGGCGACGGTCAAATCGTCGGTGGGCAGACATCGCCTCTGGACGACAAGCGTGTTCGCGTGGCGCTCAAGCCAGAGTCCGACGTCTTACTGCCGAGCACCC